>NZ_JBEYJU010000011.1:0-144953 GCF_040703965.1 Streptomyces sp. NPDC006655
GCCAATCCCCCCCCCCCCGCCCCCCCCCGGGGGCGCGGGCCGGACACCCGGACACCCGGACACCCGGACACCCGGACACCCGGACACCCGGACACCCGGACACCCGGACACCCGGACACCCGGACACCCGGTCACCCGGTCACCCGACGCCGCGAACTCCTCGGACCCCTGGGCCATCCCTTCCTCGATCTCGGCCCGACTACCAGCCTGTTCGCGCCAGATGAAGGCCGTCACCGGCTGCTTGACTCGGCCACCTCGGAGGTACTGGGGCAAGTCGGCTGTCCGTGTCCCATACCGCTGTCAGTCCACCAGCGGGAGGTAGACCCGGTTGCCGGAGGCTGCGAACTCCTTCGACTTCTGGAGCATCCCCTCCGCGATCTCCTCCGGTGACGCACCCACAGCCGCTGCACCACCGAACCGCTCTGTGATGCTCTGACTGATCTTCATCGAACAAAATTTCGGACCGCACATGGAGCAGAAGTGGGCGGTCTTCGCCGGCTCCGCCGGGAGGGTCTCGTCGTGGAACTCGCGGGCCGTGACCGGGTCCAGGGCGAGGTTGAACTGGTCCTCCCACCGGAACTCGAAGCGGGCGTCGGAGAGGGCGTCGTCCCATTCCTGCGCACCCGGGTGTCCCTTGGCGAGGTCGGCCGCGTGAGCCGCGATCTTGTACGTGATGACGCCGGTCTTCACGTCGTCCCGGTTGGGCAGGCCCAGATGCTCCTTGGGTGTGACGTAGCAGAGCATGGCCGTGCCCCACCAGGCGATCATCGCGGCACCGATACCGGAGGTGATGTGGTCGTACGCCGGTGCGACGTCCGTGGTCAGCGGGCCGAGCGTATAGAACGGAGCTTCATCGCAGATCTCCTGCTGAAGGTCGATGTTCTCCTTGATCTTGTGCATCGGGACGTGGCCCGGGCCCTCGATCATGGTCTGTACGTTGAAACGCCTGGCGATCCGGTTGAGTTCCCCGAGCGTGCGGAGTTCCGCGAACTGTGCCTCGTCGTTGGCGTCCGCGATGGAGCCGGGGCGCAGGCCGTCCCCCAGCGAGTACGTGACGTCGTAGGAGGCGAGGATCTCGCAGAGTTCCTCGAAGTTCTCGTACAGAAACGATTCCTTGTGGTGTGCGAGACACCAGGCCGCCATGATCGACCCACCGCGCGAGACGATGCCGGTCTTGCGATTCGCCGTGAGCGGGACGAACGGCAGCCGGACGCCCGCGTGGACGGTCATGTAGTCCACGCCCTGCTCGGCCTGTTCGATGACCGTGTCCTTGTAGATCTCCCAGGTCAGCTCCTCGGCCCGGCCGTCCACCTTCTCCAGGGCCTGGTAGAGCGGCACCGTGCCGATGGGGACGGGGGAGTTGCGCAGCACCCACTCACGGGTGGTGTGGATGTTGCGGCCGGTGGAGAGGTCCATGACCGTGTCGGCGCCCCAGCGGGTCGCCCAGGTCATCTTCTCCACCTCCTCCTCGATGGAGGAGGTGACCGCCGAGTTGCCGATGTTGGCGTTGACCTTCACCAGGAACCGCTTACCGATGATCATCGGCTCGATCTCCGGGTGGTTGACGTTGGCCGGCAGCACAGCCCGCCCCGCCGCGATCTCCGCACGGACGACCTCCGGCGCGACGTTCTCCCGGATGGCCACGTACTCCATCTCGGGCGAGATCTCGCCGCGGCGCGCGTACGCGAGCTGGGTGACCGCCTCTCCGGCCCGGCCCCGGCGCGGCTGGCGCGGACGTCCCGGGAAGACCGCGTCCAGGTTGCGCAGACCGCCGCGCGGTGCGGTGTGCTTGATCCCGTCGTCCTCGGGACGGACCGGCCGGCCCGCGTACTCCTCGGTGTCACCGCGGGCGATGATCCAGTTCTCCCGCAACGGGGGCAGTCCCCGGCGGACGTCGGTCTCGACGAGCGGATCGGTGTACGGGCCCGAGGTGTCGTAGAGGGTGACCGACTGCCCGTTGGTGAGGTGCACTTGACGGACCGGCACTCGCAGGTCGGGGCGCGAGCCCTCGACATACCCCTTGTGCCAGCCCACGGACTTCCCGGCCTCGCGTGGCGTTTCGCCCCTGGAGGGCTGTTCGTCCTGGTTGGAGACAGGCGTGCGTGCGTCCTTGTTGGCCATGAGACCTACTCCCTACGCCGGCATTACCCGGTAACAGGTTCGGCGGTCGACGCAGCGGCTTCCGTCGAGCGGTGTTCCCTGTGGAAGTTCACTTGTTCCACGTGAAACATCGCGAATACGGAGGTCAGCGCCCTCTCAGCCCGGTGCTCCGAGCTCCCGCGTGTGCAAAGGTGCCTCCACGCTAGCGTCAATTCGGGCGCGGTGAACAGGGGGCCCCTGCCGTTCTTGCGATGATCGGGCGGTGACCACGACACAGCAGCCCCCCTATCCGCCTCCCGACCCACGGCGCGGCAACGGCGCGGCAGGGGACGGCGGACCGGGCCGGGGTGGCCACGGTGCCGGTGCCGGACATGCCGAGTACGGACACGGGTCCGGCCAGGAGCACGCTCATGGGCACGCTCCTGATCGGACGGCCGGTGCCGGTCACGACCATGGACACGGCGGAGCCGGTGGCGGGCACGGCCACTCGCACAGCCATGGTCCCGCCGCACCCGTCTCGAAGCATCTGCGCAAGGTCATCGCGGCGATCCTGATTCCCTTCACCGCCGCGGTGGTGGTCGGCCTGGTCGTGCTGTGGCCCGGCGGCGCCCCGCCGCACGAGCGCACCGGTGTCGGTTTCGACCGGCAGACGCAGGCGGCCACGGTCGCCAAGGTCGTCTCGGTCAGCTGCAAGTCGGTCAACGCCTCGGGAGGCGGTTCGGCCGGTGACCTCTCGACCACCGGCGGAGGGACCGGCAAGCAGGAGGACGGTGGCACCTGCAAGAAGGCCACGGTCCGGGTCGACACCGGCAAGGACAGGGGCCGCACCTTCACCGAGATCGTGCAGCCCGACCAGTCACGGCAGTTGCACCAGGGCGAGAAAGTCGTCGTCGCCTACGAGCCCTCGGCACCGAAGGACCTGCAGTACTCGGTCACCGATGTGAACCGGAAGTTCCCGATGGCGCTGCTGGCCGGGATCTTCGCGCTCGCCGTCGTGGTGGTGGGCCGGCTGCGCGGGGTGATGGCGTTGGTCGCGCTGGCCGTCAGCTTCATGGTGCTGACCCTGTTCATCCTGCCGGCGATCCTGCAGGGCTCGAATCCGCTGCTGGTGGCGGTGGTCGGGTCGAGCGCCATCATGCTGATCGCTCTGTACATGTGTCATGGCCTGTCGGCCCGTACCTCCGTGGCGGTGCTCGGCACACTGGTCTCGCTGTGCCTGATCGGCCTGCTCGGCTCCGAGTTCATCGACTGGGCGGCGCTCACCGGCAACACCGACGACAACACCGGGCTGATCCACGGCCTGTACCCGTCGATCGACATGAGCGGTCTGCTGCTGGCCGGCGTCATCATCGGTTCGCTGGGCGTGCTGGACGACGTGACGGTGACCCAGACGTCGGCCGTCTGGGAACTGCACGAGGCCAACCCGACGATGGGCTGGCGCGGGCTGTACCGGGCGGGCATCCGCATCGGCCGCGACCACATCGCCTCCGTCGTCAACACCCTGGTGCTGGCCTATGCGGGCGCGGCGCTGCCGCTGCTGCTCCTCTTCTCCATCGCGCAGAGCAGCGTGACGACGGTCGCCAACAGTGAGCTGGTGGCCGAGGAGGTCGTGCGCACCCTGGTCGGCTCGATCGGCCTGGTGGCCTCGGTACCGGTCACCACGCTGCTGGCGGCCCTGGTGGTGTCGGCCGACCGGCCGGGCACGGAGGCGATCGCGGCCGTGGGGACTCCGGCGCGCGGCGGACGGGGGCGGCGCCGGAAGCACTGACGGCGTGCCCGGAAGCGCCGACGAAGTCACAGGAGCACGCAGAAGCGTTCCTGCGTGTTCTCGTCCGGCTCGGGTGGAGGGACCTTCCCCCATGGCCACGGCGTCTCAGCCGGCGCTCTGCTCCTCGGCCAGGATGCGGTCCAGGGCTTCGTCCAGATGGGCGTCGAAATCGGCGAGCGCGCCTTCCTGGCCGAGCGGCACCAGCTTGTCCGTACGGTCGAGGAAGGCCACCAGTGGGGGCGCCGAGGAACGGAACATCGCCTGGTCGCACCCGACCTGAAGGCGGATCAGCACCTCACCCAGCACCTCCGCATCGGCGGGCGCGATATGCACATCACCCTCGCCACACGGCCGGCCCACCCCGTCGATCAGCAGCTCACGACCGAAGGCCCAGGTCACCGGAGCGTCTCCGGGGAGATGGAAGGTGAGCCGCACGGCATACGGATCACAGGTCTCGTAGCGCAACTCCACGGGGATGCGGAAGGAGAGCTCCTCCGAGACGAGAAAGCTCATCATGACTTCTGCTTGTACGGACTCGCGCATCGCCTACCCCGTCATATGACGCCGACTGGCCGGGTTTACCCCTTTGATAGTGGTCAAATCTTGCTGAAAGTACTCGGGAGATCACAAGGAGTGAGTTTTCAGATACTGATAGCGATGGCCAGGGAACCCAGGTGCCGTCCGACCTCGGCCTGTAGCTGCCGTGCCGCGGGCAGCAGCCGGTCGGCCTGGTGCAGCGGGAGGGAGATGGCCATGGTGGCGGCTGTGGTCCCCGCGGTGATGGGAATGGCGGCGCACACCGTCCCCAGCGTGTACTCCTGGCGCTCGACCACCGGGTCCATCCGGCGGGTGCGCTCGAGCCTGCGCAACAGGGCGTGGCTGTCACGCACCGTGTACGGGGTGAGCGTCTGCACGGGGTACCGGTCGAGATGGTCGCGGCGGGCGGCCTCGTCCAACTGGGAGAGCAGACACTGGCCGATGGCGTGCGCATGCGCGGTCTCGCGGAAGTCCGCCCATTCCTCGACCGCCGGGGCAGCCGGGGAGTCGGAGACGCACACGACCTCGATCTCACCGTCCCGGTACATCGCATAGTAGACCGGCACGCCGATCGCGTCCCGCCAGTGGGCGAGGGTGTCGACGACCGCGCTGCGACGTTTCTGCTGCGCTCCGCTGCTGCTCAGCCGCTCGGCGGCCTCGCCGAGGAAGAACAGGCCCTTGTCACGGCGGAGATATCCCTCGTGCACGAGGGTGCGCAGCAGGTGGTAGGCGGTGGGCAGGGCGAGGCCGGTCTCACGGGCCAGTTGTTTGGCAGGGGCGCCGTGTTCGTGCTCGGCGACACATTCCAGCAGACGCATGGCGCGCTGCACGGAGCCGATGAGAGTGGCCGAATGCGGCTGTGCGGGGTCGGCCTGGGTGGCCGGCCGCTGTACGGGGGGTGTGGTGGAACTGCGTCGGGCGGGGGGTGGGCGGTGTTCCGTGGGTACTGAGGCGGCGTCAAGCGTGGCCAAGAGTCGCTCCCGGAGCGCGAGGGGGTCAGCGAATCTAACCGTCTGTCGTCGCTTCCGGTCGGCCCGTTGGAGGAAACTTCCCTCGCCCGAGGGAACCGGTGATTCGTGTTACCGGCCACCGATTCCCCCGGTCCTCACCAGTCGCTCTTCGACGAGGAGTTCGACATGAACTTCCGCACGATGTAGATCAGTCCGCCGACCAGCGCCACGAAGATCAGCAGCTTGAAGAGCAGATAGGCCAGGAAGCCGACGATCGCGCCGATCAGGCCGCCGAACACCACCAGTGCGATGACCGGCACCGCGATCCACTTCACCCACCACGGCAGACCCGTGAAGATCTCTCGCATTGCCCTGTCCTCAGCTTTCTCGTGCGCTCGGCACGTAGGTCTCGTGCGTCCCGCACGATGCGATGTCCTGCACTCGATGCTAGAGCCGCGAAGGGGCCGTCCGGGGGCCTCGGATCCCTTGTCCTCCCCTGACCCGTCCCCTAGGGAACCCCGAGGACCGGGGTCAGGCCTCAGGCGGAGAGAAGACGACCAGGACCCTCAGGTCCTCGCTGATGTGGTGGAATTTGTGAGCCACCCCGGCCGGCACGTACACCACGCTGCCCCGCGCGACCTGCGTGGTCTCCAGGCCGACGGTGATCGAGGCACGGCCGCTGACGACGAAGTAGACCTCGTCCTGGCTGTGGGGCTGCTGAGGGTCCCGCTCGCCCGCGTCCAGGGCGTAGAGGCCGACCGACATGTTCCGCTCGCGCAGGAACTGCAGGTAGGCACCGTCGTTGGCGGCGCGTTCCGCCTCCAGTTCGTCCAGCCGGAATGCCTTCATCGCCGTCGTCGCCCTCGCCTCACTACTTGTGTTCGATCTCGTCTGTCACGATCAGACACATGAAGAATTTCGTAGTCAAGACGATCGCCAACGCAGGCGCCCTGGCGGTCGCCGTGTGGCTGCTCGACAAGATCACTCTGACCGGTGACAGCACCGCCAAGAAGGTCTGGACGCTGATCCTCGTCGCCCTGGTCTTCGGTCTGGTGAACTTCCTGGTCAAGCCGATCGTGAAGATCCTGACCTTCCCGCTGTTCATCCTCACGCTCGGTCTGATCACCCTGGTGGTCAACGCGCTGATGCTGCTGCTCACGTCGTGGGTGTGCGACAAACTCGACCTGAGCTTCCACGTGGCGGGGTTCTGGACGGCCGTGCTGGGCGGTCTGATCATCTCGATCGTGTCCTGGGCCCTGAACATGATCCTTCCCGATTCGGACTGAGCGCCCCATGGCCTACCGCGTCTGCTTCGTCTGCACGGGCAACATCTGCCGCTCCCCGATGGCCGAATCCGTCTTCCGTGCCCGCTTGGCCGAGGCCGGACTCGACGACCGGGTCGAGGCCGACAGCGCCGGAACCGGCGGCTGGCACGAGGGCGACGGCGCCGACCCGCGCACCGTGCGCGTCCTGGCGGAACACGGCTACGACAGCGACCACACCGCCCGCCAGTTCCAGGTGGCCTGGTTCGCCCGCCTCGACCTGGTGATCGCGCTCGACGCCGGTCACCTCAAGGCCCTGCGCCGCCTGGCCCCCACCGAGGAGGACGCCCGCAAGGTGCGGCTGCTGCGCTCCTACGACCCCGCCGCCGGTGACGACCTCGACGTACCGGATCCGTACTACGGCGGTCTCGACGGCTTCGAGGAGTGCCTTGAGATGGTGGAGGGGGCGAGCGAGGGGCTGCTCGCCGCCGTACGCGACGCAGTGGAGGGAACGGCCGTATGAGCGAGGCAACCATGGGCGAGGGCACACGCGCGGTGCGTGCGGGGCTCCCCGAACCGGTCAAGAACGAGCCGACCCTGCCCGGGCCGGTCTTCGCCGCGTACTTCCACCTGCCGGGCGACGTCAGCGGACCGTACGCGTACGGACGGGACGAGAACCCGACCTGGACGCATCTGGAGCGGGCCGTCGGCGAGTTGGAGGCGCCCGGTGAGGACGTCGAGACCCTGGTGTTCGCGTCCGGCGTGGCGGCCGTCTCGGCGGTGCTGTTCTCCCAGCTGCGCGCCGGGGACGCGGTGGTACTGCCCTCCGACGGCTACCAGGTGCTGCCCCTCGTCCGAACCCAGCTGGAGGCCTACGGCATCGAGGTACGCACCGCGCCGACCGCCGGTGACGCCCAGCTCGACGTCCTGGACGGCGCGAAGCTGCTGCTGATCGAGTCGCCGTGCAACCCGGGCCTCGACGTGTGCGACATCCGACGGCTCGCCGAGGAGGCACACGCGCGTGGCGCCCTGGTCGCCGTCGACAACACCCTCGCCACCCCGCTCGGCCAGCGGCCGCTGGCGCTGGGTGCCGACTTCTCCCTGGCCAGCGCCACCAAGCAGCTCACCGGGCACGGAGACGTTCTGCTGGGGTACGTGGTCGGGCGGGACGCCGAGGCCATGGCCGCCGTCCGCCGCTGGCGCAAGATCATCGGTGCGATCGCCGGGCCGATGGAAGCCTGGCTGGCGCACCGCTCACTCGCCACCCTCGAGTTGCGGGTCGACCGGCAGAACGCGACCGCGCTGCTGCTCGCGGAGGCACTGCGCGGGCGTCCCGAGGTGACCGGGCTGCGCCACCCGGGGCTGGCCGACGACCCCGCCCACAAGATCGCCTCACAGCAGATGCGCCGCTACGGCTCGGTGATCTCGTTCACGCTGCCCACGCGCGCGCGTGCGGAACGCTTTCTCGAGTCCCTGCGGCTGGTCGACGACGCGACGAGCTTCGGAGGGGTGCGTTCCACGGCCGAGCGGCGCCGGCGCTGGGGCGGGGACGACGTACCGGAAGGCTTCATCCGGCTGTCGGTCGGGGCCGAGGACCCCGAGGATCTGGTGGCCGATGTGCTCCGCGCACTCGACGAGTCGGCAAGGTGACCGGATGACGGCGCCCGCACCGGTCCGGCTACGCATGACGGACGGTCCGAGCCTCCCCCCTCGTGACTCGGACCGTCCCGGTTCTCGCGCGCCAAGAACCACGTGACCAAGGCTAGTTGACTCTGCGTCAGTGTCCAATCACTGTAACGGCAGAGACCTATCGACTTATTTATAGTTGTGGACCTGCCCAGGGGCCGGAAAAGGGGCGGGGCGAACGGGAGGGCGTGCGATGGATCTGGCCTTGCTGCGCACCTTCGTGACCGTGCACCGGGCCGGATCCTTCACCCGCGCCGCCGCTCTGCTCGGCCTCTCACAGCCGGCCGTGACCTCCCAGATCCGGACCTTGGAACGGCAGCTGGGCCGTCCGCTCTTCCTGCGCCAGGCCCGCGGGGTGACCCCCACGACGATCGGCGACGAACTCGCCCACAAGGCCGCCCCGCACCTCGACGCCCTCGTGGAGATCGCGGAACGCGGCCTCGACGACGAATTCTCTGTACGCACCCTGCATCTCGCCGGCCCGCCGGAGTTCACGGCCGAGCGCGCCCTCCCCGCCCTCACGGAGCTCGCCGGTGACGACGGCCAGGGCTTCGCGCTGCGAGCCTCCTTCGGAAACGCCGAGGAGACCTTGGAGGGGCTGTCCGCCGGGCACCACGACCTGGTCATCAGCACTCTTCGGCCGCGCGGCGCCCTGCTCACCGCCACCGCGCTCTGCGACGAGGAGCATGTGCTGGTCGCCGCTCCGCGCTGGGCCGCCGAGATCGGCGCCGGGACGGTGGGGGACAAGGGTGCGCCCGTCCTGGAGTACCTGCCCGTCGTGGAGGTCCATGAGTCGCTGCCCTTCGTCTCCCGCTACTGGGGCTCCGTGTTCGACGCCCGGCCGGCCGCCTCGGGCACGGTCGTCGTACCGGACCTGCGCGCGGTCCTCGCCTGTACGGTCGCGGGTGCCGGGCTCGCCGTGCTGCCCCGGTACCTGTGCGCGGCCGCTCTGGAACGCGGTGAGGTCATGGCCCTGCACGATCCCGCGGTACCTCCGCTGCGGACGTACTTCCTGGTGGTCCGCACCGGCACGCTCGCCATGCCCCACGTGGCACGGGCGCACGAATGGCTCCGGCACGCGGCCGCGGACTGGGCCTGATCGCGTTTCCGCGGCGTTCGCGGGGAACGGCTGCTCGATGGGTCCCCACGATGTTTCACGTGGAACAAGCTGGGCCACATTTCTCCCATGACCGTCCGACCCGTGGTCAAGCGCACCGCGCGTGCCGTTCTTCTGGACGGCGATGACCTGATCCTGATCAAGCGCACCAAGCCCGGGGTCGATCCCTACTGGGTGACCCCCGGTGGCGGCGTCGAGCCGGAGGACAGCACCGTCGTCGACGCCCTGCACCGCGAGGTGGACGAGGAACTCGGCGCCAAGATCACTGACGTGGTGCCCTGCTTCGTGGACACCGTGGAGCACATAGGCGACAGCGGCAGCGCGACCGGCGTGAAGGTCCAGCACTTCTTCGTCTGCCGCCTGGAGTCCATGGACCCCGAGCGCCGGCACGGCCCCGAAGTCGACGAACCCGCGGGTGAGTACGAGATCGTCCGCGTCCCCTTCACCCGGGTCGGGATCGCCTCCGTCCACCTCGTACCGCTGTCCCTGCGGCACTACCTGGACGGCAACATCGAGGGTGTCCGTGCCATGCACGCCCCCGACCTCGGGTGACGCCTCAACAGCCGACGACCACCAGATCCTCGACCGAGTCGTGCCGTATGCGGTGCGCGGGGACCCCGGCGTCCCGCAGCGCATGGACACCGTTGCGGATCATGCCGGGCGGGCCCGAGACGTAGGCGTCGTAGTCGGTCCACGGGCCGCGCCCGCGGAGGGCGTCGGGGAGCTGGATCCGCGCCCGCTGGTCGACGACCGCGCGCACCGTGAGCCAGGGATGGCTCTGCCGGAGTCGGAGCAGGGTGTCGAGGTCGTACAGGTCGTGATCGGTGCGGGCGCCGTAATACACCTCGACGGGACGGCGTGCGCCGCGGTCGGCGATGTCCTCGACCAGCGCCTTGATCGGTGCGATGCCGGTGCCGCCACCCAGGCAGAGCAGGCCGTTGTCCCTGGTGTGGTCGACGGTCATCGAGCCGCCGGGCGGCCCGAGGCGGACCACGTCGCCGGGGCGGGCGCGGTGTACCAGGGCGTTGGAGACCCAGCCGGCCGGGACGGCCTTCACGTGGAAGGTGAGCAGACCGTCCGAGCGGGGCGCGGAGGCGAAGGAGTAGTGCCGCCAGACCCGAGGCCACCAGGGTGTCTCCATGGCGGCGTACTGACCGGCGAGATACGGGTAGGGCTGCTCCGGGCGGACCGTGAGCACCGCGACGTCCGCGGTCCTGGGCTCGTGCGTGACGACCTCCGCGTGCCACCAGGCGGGTGCCCGCAGCTCGTCCGTGGCCGCCGCGTCGATCATCACCTGGGACATCGTCGTGTACGTCCGCACCCAGGCCGCTTCCGTCTCGGGGCTCCAGCTGCCCGAGGCGTACCTGCTCAGCGCGCCGATGAGGCACTCGCCGACAGCCGGGTAGTACTCGGCGCGGGTGCCGAACTTGCGGTGCCCGCGGCCCAGGTTCTGCAGGTACCCGACAAGGACGGGCGTGTTGTCGATGTGCTCGGCCGCCGTGAGCAGGGCCTTCAGCAGCCGCTCCCGCTGGGTGTCCATGGCGGCCGGGAAGAGTGAACGCAGTTCGGGGTGGCGGACGAAGAGCAGCGCGTAGAAGTACGAGGTGACCTTGTCGGCGATCGGACGGATCTCCGCCATGGTGTCGCGCACGCGGACCGCGTCCGGGGAGGCCTCCTGCCGCGGTGGTGCGCCGCGCTGCGGCGGGACACGGTGCCCGAGCGTCTCCCCCGAACCGCCCGGCGCCACGACCGACGGCTCTGCGGAGGGCTCGCCCTCAGGACTGCTGAGGGGTGGTGTGAACCAGCCGCCTCCGACGGCCCCGTCGTCGTCCGTCGACGTGGTGGTCGGAGCGTCCATGGTGTGCCTCGCCTCGAACATCTCGCGGTCGGTCTCGGCACTTCACTCGGAAAGTGCCTGCGTCCCCCGTTGACGGCCGGCTCCCCCCGGTCGGGCCCTCGGCCGACAAGGCCCCCACCGCAAGGCCGTGCCTCGGACGTGAACCGGACTCGACACTACCCGCCGTCACTCCGAGCACGACTACCCCATGCCTCTCCTGCGACACCGCGCGCAGCGATCCGTCCTGCGCTGTTTCACGTGAAACAACCCTTGGCTTCAGGAGCTGCACTCGTGACGACGACATGGCCAAAAGCGCGTGTGTCTCCTTTGAAACAGGTGGACGCCGAGGGTGCGGGTCGGCAAGCCTGACCTGCGTGCCAACTCCTTCCCTCGCCGCTCTGCCCATTCGCCGACTGACGCCACGCGATCTCACCGCCTGCGCCGACCTGTCCGTTGACCGGGGGTGGGCGCGCGAGGAACACAAGTGGCGCTTCCTCCTCACGGCCGGACAGGGCTACGGCATCGACGACCCCGGCGGAGGCCTGGTCGCCGCCTGCGTCCTCACGGAGTACGGCCCGGCAGAGCGCCCGGATCTCGGCGCGATCGGCATGGTTCTGGTCGCCGAACGGCATTCCCGTCAGGGTGTCGGGCGTCGGCTGATGCGGCACATCCTCTCGATGGCAGGGACGACCCCGCTGACTCTGTACGCCACCGAGTACGGCCGTCCGCTCTACGAGGAGCTGGGGTTCAAGGCCACGGGACGCTCGGAGATGGTGGTCGGCCCCTTCACCCCGGGCGGCCCCGAACCCCGGGTGGCGACACGTCCGGCCACAGCCGAGGACCTCAGTTCCCTTCTCCGGCTGGACCAGGAGGTGTTCGGCAGCGACCGCACCCCACTGATCACCCGCCTGCCCGCCTTCTCGGATCAGCTCCGCGTGGCCGTGGACGACGGCCGGATCGTGGGCTACGCGGCCGCTTGGCCCAACCTGGACACCCATGTCGTCGGGCCATTGATCGCCCGTGACACTGCGACGGCGAAGGCCCTCATCGGCTCGCTCGCCGCGCACACCGACCGTCCGCTGCGCACCGACATCGACGTGCGGCACGAGGAACTGCTGGCCTGGGTGAAGGCGCACGGACTGACCTCCGTCGCCATGAACTCCGTCATGACGTACGGCATCGCGGAGCTGCCGGGTGACTGGACACGGCGGTTCGCGCCGCTGACGGTGGCGGCGGGCTGAGGCGCCGTCAGGACAGTGCCGCCACGGCGGTGACGGCGAAGCCGTGGTCCTGGTCGGGGGTGCCGCCGCCGACGCCGACCGCCCCGACAGGCCGGCCGTCACGCTGGACGGGGACGCCCCCCGCGATGAAGAGCAGCGGCCGGTCCAGCGCTGTCGGCAGGGTGTGGAAGAGACCACCGGGCTGGACGGCGTCGACGAGGTCGGCGGTGGGGGTGTTCAGCTGCAGCGCCGTGTATGCCTTGCGGGTGCTGGTCTCGCCGGAGATCAGCACGGCGCGGTCGTCCCGCCGGAAGGCCAGCAGGTGGCCTCCGGCGTCCAGAACGGTGACGCTGACAGTCGCTCCGGCGGCCTCGGCGGCTCGGCGGGCCTCGGCGATCAGCAGTTCGGCGTCCTGGATGGTGAGTGGGGCGACGCTGGTGGTGTTCATGGGTCTTTTTCTCCTGCGGGGGTGCTGGGGTTCAGGGAGCGGGGTGGCGTGCGGTGCCGTAGTACGGCTCAGGGTGTCAGTGGTGGACGGGCTCGCGCCGCCGGCCGGGACTGCCGTCAGCGGTCACGGCGGCCGGAGCGTTGCCGCGGCGCTCCAGCACGGCCGACAGGAAGGCGAGAACCAGGGCGGCCGCGGCCAGGACGGCGCCGACCCAGTTGGTAGACGTGTAGCCGTAGCCTGCGGCGATCACCATGCCGCCGAGCCAGGCGGACAGGGCATTGCCCAGGTTGAAGGCACCGATGTTCACGGCCGAGGCCAGGGTGGGGGCGCCGTGTGCCTGGTCGAGGACGCGCTTCTGGAGCGGCGGCACGGTGGCGAAGCCCAGGGCACCGATCAGGGCCACGGTCACAGCGGCCGCGATCTTGTTGTGCGCGGTGAGCGTGAAGAGGGCGAGAACGGCGGCCAGGGCGCTCAGGGACACGTACAGCATGGGCATCAGGGCTCGGTCGGCGAACTTGCCGCCGACGAGGTTGCCGCCCACCATGCCGAGTCCGAAGAGGACCAGCAGCCAGGTGACGGAGCCGTCGGCGAAGCCGGTGACCCGGGTCATCATCGGCGCGATGTAGGTGATGGCCGCGAAGACCCCGCCGAAGCCGAGAACGGTCATCGCCATGGCGAGCAGGACCTGGGCGTTCTTGAACGCGGCCAGCTCGTGCCGCAGGTGCACGCCGGCCGGCCTGGGCAGCTCGGGCACCAGCTTGGCGATACCGGCCAGGCCCACGACGCCGAGCGCGGCGACGATACCGAAGGTGACGCGCCAGCCGACGTGCTGCCCGACGAGGGTGCCGAGGGGTACCCCGACCACGTTGGCCACGGTGAGCCCGGTGAACATCATCGCGATGGCCCCTGCCTTCTTGCTCGGCGCGACCAGTTCGGCCGCCACCACCGAGCCGATGCCGAAGAACGCACCGTGGGCAAGGGAGGCGACCACACGGCCGATCAGCATGACGGCGAAGACGGGGGCCATCGCGGACACCAGGTTGCCGACGATGAACAGGCCCATCAGCAGCATCAGCATCCGCTTGCGCGGGAGCCTGGTGCCGAGGGCGGTCATCAGCGGGGCACCGATCACCACACCGAGCGCGTAGCCGGTCACCAGAAGGCCGGCGGTGGGGATGGAGACTCCGAAGTCGCCCGCGACCTCGGGCAACAAGCCCATGATCACGAACTCGGTCGTGCCGATTCCGAAGGCCCCGATCGCGAGGGCCAGAAGCGCGAGAGGCATGGGGATGAACCTTCCCAGACGATTGCAGAGGCGCTTAGCTTGCGTCCACAATAGTTGCAGACGCGGGCTATATGCAAACGCGGGATATTTCGAACCTGCTCTATCCTGGTTTCAGTCGCTCCGGGACGGAGGAAAACGCCCTATGACTGCCACGGATCCCGCGCTCACCGCCCTTGCCCAGGGCTGGTGCGCCCTCTCCCTGCTGCACGGCAGGATCGAGGCGCACATCGAGCGCGCCCTTCAGTCGAAGCACGACCTGAGCGTGCGCGAATACTCCCTGCTCGACGTCCTCAGCCGACAGCACGACGGCGAAGGAGGACATCTGCAGATGAAGCAGGTCGCCGACGCGGTCGTGCTCAGTCAGAGCGCGACCACCCGGTTGGTGACCCGCCTGGAGGACCGTGGCCTCCTGGAGCGCTATCTCTGCCCGACGGACCGGCGGGGCATCTACACCAACGTCACCGAGGCAGGGCTGCATCTGCTCGAACGGGCCCGCCCCACCAATGACTCGGCGTTGCGCGAGGCCCTCGACGAAGCGGCCGGGAATCCGGAACTGGCTCCCCTGGTCCGGGCCGTGGAGTCGCTGCACGTGCCCGCGTAGGCTCCGGCCATGGATGATCTTGACATACGTGCCGCGGTGGCCGACGACGTTCCGGCCGTCGTCGGCATGCTCGCCGACGACCCGCTCGGCGCCGAACGGGAGTCGCCTGACGACCTCGCGCCCTACCTGCGCGCACTGGAACGCCTCAGCGCGGACCCCAACCAGCAGCTGGTCGTCGCCGTGCGCGCGGGGCGTGTCGTGGGCACGCTCCAGCTCACCATCATCCCCGGCCTGTCCCGGCGCGGCGCCACCCGGTCGATCATCGAGGGCGTACGGGTCCATGCCGACGAGCGTGGCAGCGGGCTGGGTACCCGGTTCATCGAGTGGGCGATCGACGAATCCCGCCGCCAGGGCTGCCGGTTGGTGCAGCTGACATCGGACAGCTCGCGCACCGACGCCCATCGCTTCTACGAGCGGCTGGGCTTCACCGCCTCACACGTGGGCTTCAAGCTGGAGATCTGAACACCGAAGCGCGGGCGGTGTTTCACGTGAAACACCGCCCTGCTCCGCCGCGGTCACCCGATCCCCTGCCACCCCTCGGGGGCCACTCCGCCGGGCACAGGAGACGTCTCGTCGTACGGCTGACGCGTGAACACGAACGAGCCGAGGTCCAGGTGGCTCATCACTCCGTCGGGGCGCCGTACGGGCCGTAGGAGCTCTCCGGCGTAGTAGCCCTCCAGACCCGTCCACGTACCGTCGCCGTTGGGACGGAAGCGGGCGCGGCGGCCGGCGCCCGACAGCGGTCCCAGCGAGACCAGCCCGTCGGCCGTCACCCGGAACACGAAGGGGTGTGTCCCCCAGTACCACTGCCCCGCCAACTCGAGTACTGCTGGATCGACCCGGGTCAGTGGCCGCCACGGCTCCGGGATGCGGGGCTCGGCCTCCGCGACGATACGGACGAGGTCGGCGCCGACGGTGTACGTCAGCGGGCCTGAAGTGCAGTTCGCCAGCACCACGGCCGCCACGTCCTCGTCCACGCTGATGGTGAGGCCGGCCAGGAACCCGGGCAGCGAGCCGGAGTGCCCCACGAGAAGCCTGCCGTCACGGCGCTGGATCTGCAGCCCCAGACCATAGGTGGCACCGTCCAGCACATCGGCGGGCTCTGCCGGAGCCGCCGGGACGCGCATCTCGCGTACCGACGCGGCGCTCAGCACCCGGTCGTCACCGGCCGTCAGGAAGACGGCGAAGCGGGCCAGGTCGCCGGTGGTCGACCAGAGTTGCCCCGCGGGCGCCATCCGGCCGAGGTCCTCCAGCGGCTCGGGAAGCATGACGTCGGCCCAGGGATGCACCGCCCACCCACCCGCGTGCGGTGCCTGCGGCTGGGCGCTCGTACGGTCGAGGCCCAGGGGTTCGAGCACCTCTTGCCGGAGCACCTGCTCCCAGGGGGCGCCACGGAGCTCCTCGACCAGCGCCCCGAGCAGGGTGTAGCCGGGGTTTGAGTAGTGGTGCCGGTGTCCGGCGGGGTGCAGAAAGGGCTGCTCGCCGAGGACGTCGCTCAGCTCCGGCCGCAGCGATCCCGGGGTACGCTCCCACCAGGGGGCCGGGGACTCGGCTGCCAACCCGGCGGTGTGCGCGAGGAGTTGGAAGATCGTCGCGTCCCCCGCGCCGGTGCCCGGCAGGTACTTCTCCAGTGGGTCGCCGAGGTCGAGCAGCCCCTCGTCACGCAACCGGAGCACCAGCACGGCCGTGAACGTCTTGGTGATGGAGCCGATCCGGTACTGCACGTTCTCGTCCGGCCCATGCCCGTCCACGGAGGTACGCGCCCCGTGCCAGACGGTCCGGCCACCCCGCACGACCGCGGCGACCAGCGACGGCGCCCGGCCTTCCGCCTGAGCCACGGCGATCCTGTGCAGCAGCGCCCGCCGAGTGGCGGGGAGCAACTCATCCTGGAATGTCGTCATGCGCCCAGTCCACCCGGTGTCCGGACCGGCGTCGAGTGCATTTCCCCGGTCCGGACACGCCCGGACGCTCAATCGAGACAGAACTCGTTGCCCTCGACGTCACGCATCCCTATGCACGATTCGTTGTACCCGTCGGCCACGAGCAGTCGTTCGCGTACCGCGCCGAGCGCGACAAGCCGCGCGCATTCGGCCTCGAGCACGGCGAGGCGCTCCTCACCCACGAGCCCGGTACCGACCCGTACATCCAGATGAACCCGGTTCTTGACGACCTTCCCTTCGGGGACACGCTGGAAGTACAGTCGCGGGCCGACACCCGAGGGATCCACGCAGGCGAACGACGCGCCCTGGCGCTCCGGCGGCAGCGAGCGGTCGAAGTCTTCCCACGTGGCGAACCCCTGCGGCGGAGGCGGTACGACGTATCCCAGCGCCTCGCACCAGAAGCGCGCCACACGCTCGGGTTCTGCGCAGTCGAAGGTGACTTGGAACTGCTTGACCGATGCCATCTGCCCACCATGGTCGTCACGGACACGGAACCAGGAAACAGGCACCGATCAGGTCTGTGCCATGTCGACGAAGCGTGAGTAGTGGCCCTGGAAGGCCACCGTGATCGTCGCGGTCGGACCGTTACGGTGCTTGCCCACGATGATGTCCGCCTCACCGGCGCGCGGCGACTCCTTTTCGTAGGCGTCCTCGCGGTGGAGCAGGATGACCATGTCGGCGTCCTGCTCGATGGAGCCAGACTCACGCAGGTCGGACACCATCGGCTTCTTGTCGGTGCGCTGCTCGGGACCACGGTTCAGCTGCGAGAGCGCGATCACCGGGACCTCCAGCTCCTTCGCCAGCAGCTTGAGGTTCCGGGACATGTCCGAGACCTCCTGCTGACGGCTCTCGGAACGCTTGCCGCCGGACTGCATCAGCTGGAGATAGTCGATGATCACGAGCTTGATGTCGTTGCGCTGTTTGAGCCGTCGGCACTTGGCGCGGATCTCCATCATCGACAGGTTCGGGGAGTCGTCGATGTAGAGCGGGGCCGCCGAGACGTCCGGCATCCGGCGGGCCAGCCGGGTCCAGTCCTCGTCGGTCATGGTGCCGGAGCGCATGTGGTGCAGGGCGACCCGGGCCTCGGCGGACAGCAGTCGCATCGCGATCTCGTTACGGCCCATTTCGAGGGAGAAGATGACACTGGGCAGGTTGTTCTTGATCGACGCGGCCCGTGCGAAGTCCAGGGCGAGTGTGGACTTGCCCATCGCGGGACGGGCGGCGATGACGATCATCTGTCCCGGGTGCAGGCCGTTGGTGAGGGAGTCGAGGTCCGTGAAGCCGGTGGGCACACCGGTCATCTCGCCGGTGCGGGAGCCGATCGCCTCGATCTCGTCGAGGGCGCCCTCCATGATGTCGCCGAGCGGCAGGTAGTCCTCGCTGGTCCGCTGCTCGGTGACGGCGTAGATCTCGGCCTGCGCGCTGTTGACGATCTCGTCGATGTCGCCGTCTGCCGCGTATCCCATCTGTGTGATGCGGGTACCGGCCTCGACCAGGCGGCGCAGCACGGCCCGCTCGTGGACGATCTCCGCGTAGTACTCGGCGTTCGCCGCCGTCGGCACCGTCTGGACGAGGGTGTGCAGATAGGACGCGCCGCCGACCTTGTTGATCTCCCCGCGCTTGGTGAGTTCCGCGGCGATGGTGATGGGGTCGGCAGGCTCACCCTTGGCATAGACGTCGAGGATCGCCTGGTAGATCGTCTCGTGCGCCGGCTTGTAGAAGTCGTGGCCCTTGAGGATCTCGACGACGTCGGCGATGGCGTCCTTCGAGAGCAGCATGCCGCCGAGCACGGACTGTTCGGCGTCCAGATCCTGCGGGGGGACGCGCTCGAAGGTGGGCCCCGAGGAGCCGTCCCATTCTCCGCTGTCCCGGCCCCGGTCGTGGCGGTCGTCCCGGCCCCGGCCGCCCTCGCCCCGTCGGCGGGAGGCAGGCAGACGATCACTGGGACCGGCGTCGGCCCACGGGTCGTCCAAGGGCTCGGAAATACTCACCGAGCCACCTCCTCCCCGTCCGCCCGGCGGACCTCGCCGTGCCTCTTTTCTACGGCACGGCACTGACAACTAGGTCGCCCCATTCCGGTTCTGCGCGTCGGTTTCACGAGGCTTCCGAGGCCGTGACGAGGAGCGGGTGCCGGACCACGTTAGGCCCGCGGGCACCGTCAGCCAATCTGGTTATCCACAGGGCATGTGGACGACGGCCCGTATGCTGTGGAGAACTCCCTGAAACCTGTGCACGACACGGTGGACAGCCCTGTGAACAAGCCCTCGATCTCTCTTCGCACATCGCTCTGAGCTGCAGCTTTCCCGTCCACCGGCTGTGCAGAAGAAAAACTTCCCCGGTCGGACCAAGATCGCCTCGAACGGCGCGCGAAAGCATGGTCCGCCCACACACACGTAAGGGTCACTACTACTTTGCATCTCTTACCTGTGGACGATTACATTAGTACCCATGTCACAGGCCCCCGTGATCCCCCAGGCCACCCGCCGACGGCACGACAGAGAGATCGTCGCGCTGGCCGTCCCGGCCTTCGGCGCGCTCGTCGCAGAGCCGCTCTTCGTCCTGGCCGACAGCGCGATCGTCGGCCATCTCGGCACCGCACAGCTCGCCGGCCTCGGGGTCGCCTCGGCTCTTCTGACCACCGCCGTGAGCATCTTCGTCTTCCTCGCCTACGCCACGACGGCCGCGGTCGCCCGCCGGGTCGGCTCCGGTGATCTCCAAGCGGCCATCCGCCAAGGCATGGACGGGATCTGGCTGGCACTGCTGCTCGGCGCCGCGGTCATTGCTCTGGTCCTGCCTCTCACCCAAGGAATCGTGGACGCCTTCGGCGCCTCGGCCACCGCGGCTCCCTACGCGGCCACCTATCTGCGGATCTCCTCGCTGGGCATCCCGGCCATGCTGGTCGTGCTCGCCGCCACCGGTGTCCTGCGCGGCCTCCAGGACACCCGTACCCCGCTGTACGTCGCCGTCGCGGGCTTCGTCGCCAACGCCGGGCTCAACGCCGGCCTCGTCTACGGCGCCGGACTGGGCATCGCCGGTTCCGCCTGGGGCACCGTCATCGCCCAGTGCGCGATGGCGGCGGTCTATCTGGCCGTCGTCGTACGTGGCGCCCGCAGGCACGGAGCGTCTCTGCGCCCCGACGCCGCCGGAATCCGGGCGTCGGCACAGGCCGGCCTGCCGCTGCTCGTCCGGACACTCTCCCTGCGGGCCATCCTCATGATCGCGACTGCCGTGGCGGCCCGCATGGGTGACGCGGACGTCGCCGCCCACCAGATCGTCCTTTCGCTGTGGAGCCTGCTGGCCTTCGCCCTGGACGCGATCGCCATCGCCGGGCAGGCGATCATCGGCCGCTGTCTCGGTGCGGACGACGCGACCGGGGCCCGCGAGGCCTGCCGGCGCATGGTGCAGTGGGGCATCGCCACCGGTGTGGGCCTGGGTCTGCTCGTGGTGGCCGCCCGGCCGCTGTTCCTGCCGCTGTTCACGAGCGACCCTGCCGTGAAGGAGACCGCCCTCGCCGCCCTGCTCATCGTGGCGCTCTCTCAGCCGATCTCCGGCGTGGTGTTCGTCCTGGACGGCGTTCTGATGGGGGCCGGAGATGGCCCGTACCTCGCTGGGGCCATGGTGGTCACTCTCGCGGTCTTCACACCGGTGGCACTGCTGGTCCCCGCCCTCGGCGGTGGGCTCACCGCCCTCTGGGCGGCCATGACGTTGATGATGGCCGTGCGACTGCTGACTCTCTGGCTGCGGGCTCGCTCGGGTCGCTGGGTCGTGACGGGCGCTACCCGCTGACCGGCACATCCTCATCGGGGGTTCCACGTGAAACGTCGCAAGCTGTCATGTTTCACGTGAAACGAAAGGGGCCGCACCCATGACGGGTGCGGCCCCTTTCAGCTACGGCTCAGGCAGAGCGCAGCATCAGGCCGCGACGACCTCGATGTTGACCTTGGCGGCAACCTCGGGGTGCAGACGCACGGACGTCTCGTGGGCGCCCAGGGTCTTGATCGCCGAGACGACCTCGATGCGACGCTTGTCGACCTCGGGGCCACCCGCAGCCTTGATCGCCGAAGCGATGTCGGCCTGAGTGACGGACCCGAAGAGGCGACCGGCGTCGCCGGCACGGACGGCCAGGCGGACCTTGACGCCCTCGAGCTGGGCCTTCACCTGGTTGGCCTGCTCGATGGTCTGGATCTCGTGGATCTTGCGAGCACGGCGGATCTGCTCGACGTCCTTCTCGCCACCCTTGGTCCAGCGGATCGCGAACTTCCGCGGGATCAGGTAGTTGCGGGCGTAGCCGTCCTTGACGTCGACGACTTCACCAGCGGCGCCGAGGCCGGAGACCTCGTGGGTCAGGATGATCTTCATTGGTCGGTCACCCTTCCCTTAGCGCGCGGTGGAGGTGTAGGGCAGCAGCGCCATCTCACGGCTGTTCTTGACGGCCGTGGCGACGTCACGCTGGTGCTGCGTGCAGTTGCCGGTCACGCGGCGGGCACGGATCTTGCCGCGGTCGGAAATGAACTTCCGCAGCATGTTCGTGTCCTTGTAGTCCACGTACTGGACCTTGTCCTTGCAGAAAGCGCAGACCTTCTTCTTAGGCTTGCGCACAGGCGGCTTCGCCATGGTGTTTCTCCTGTGTGATCAAGAAGTTTGGGTGTGCCCCGCCCCTCGGCCCGGGGGCCTAGAAGGGGGGCTCGTCCGAGTAGCCGCCGCCACCGCCGCCACCGCCGCTGCCGCCGGAGCCACCGCCCCAGCCGCCGCCCTGGTTGCCACCGCCGGCGGGAGCGCCGGAGGCCCAGGGGTCGTCGTTGGGAGCGCCGCCCTGCTGACCGCCGCCGGAGCCACCGCCCCAGCCGCCGCCACCCTGGCCGCCACCACCGCCGTAACCGCCCTGGCCACCGCGACCGCCACCACCGGCGGTCTTGGTGACCTTGGCCGTGGCGTTCCGCAGGCTGGCGCCGACTTCCTCGACGTCCAGCTCGTAGACCGTGCGCTTGACACCCTCACGGTCCTCGTAGGACCGCTGCTTCAGCCGGCCCTGCACGATGACGCGCATGCCTCGCTGGAGCGACTCGGCGACGTTCTCCGCCGCCTGCCGCCAGACCGAGCAGGTGAGGAAGAGGCTTTCGCCGTCCTTCCACTCGTTCGTCTGGCGGTCGAAGGTGCGGGGAGTGGACGCGACGCGGAACTTCGCGACCGCCGCACCGGACGGGGTGAAGCGCAGCTCGGGGTCGTCGACAAGATTGCCGACGACCGTGATGACGGTCTCGCCTGCCATGGGGGAACCTCTCGGCGGGTTTGCTGCTGGCTGCTTGCTGCTACTCGAATCCCGAGTTCAGCTGAGCGGGAAGCTCAGTGGGTCTCGGGGCGGAGGACCTTGGTCCGGAGGACCGACTCGTTCAGGTTCATCTGGCGGTCGAGCTCCTTCACGACCGCAGGCTCGGCCTGCAGGTCGATGACCGAGTAGATGCCCTCAGGCTTCTTCTTGATCTCGTACGAGAGACGACGACGGCCCCAGGTGTCGACCTTCTCCACCTTGCCGTTGCCCTCACGGACGACGGAGAGGAAGTTCTCGATCAGGGGGGCGACGGCGCGCTCCTCCAGATCGGGGTCGAGGATGACCATCACCTCGTAGTGACGCATGTGGAACCCACCTCCTTTGGACTCAGCGGCCACGGTCGTTCCGTGGCAGGAGGGTTGTGATGCGTACGCAACGGTATCGGCGGCCACTGACAATCGGGGGCTTCCCGCGGGATCCCCTGTCACGGCATGGGCAGACACCGGTGCAGACGGTACAGAGTACCCGCACACCCGCTTCCGGTTGAAATCCGGCCGCCAGGGCACGCAATCTGTACACATCGGGTGTGTATGGCGCTACGATGCGCCGCCTTCCGCAGGAGGTGCCCTATGGCACAGGCATTGCGACCCAACACCGCCGGATCCCTGTTCGCCACGGACGGCAAGACCCATCCGCTCCAGGACTCACTGATGGCAGTGACCCTGGCGCTGGGGCTGATCGCCTTCATCACGTGCTTCTTCCACAGCCTCCACCTGCTCAGCTCCTGGGCCGGGCTGATCGGCATCATCACCGGCCTGTACGGGCAGTGGGTCTCGATCACCACACGCGAGCGCTTCGGTCTGATCCTGGGTCTGGGTGCCTCGGGCATCGGTTTCTTCATCGGGATGGCGAACGGCGGGCTGTTCGGCTAGCCCTCGGGCACCGTCCGCACCCCAGCGCAACGTCCCGGCCCGACCAGGGCCGGGACGTTGGTGCCGTACGCCCAGTCGGGCCGCGGGCGAGGCGCAGTAGGCTTCGGCGCGAGAGCCGGAGCCCCTGTACCCATGGGGACACACCAGCCCGAGGAGCGCCCCGACATGAGCCTGACCCTGAGGACCATCAGCCGCGAACAGCATCTGGCGTACATCCAGAGTCTGCCGGCGGCTAGCCACATGCAGGTCCCGGCCTGGGCCGATGTCAAGGCGGAGTGGCGTTCGGAGAACCTTGGCTGGTTCGACGAGCGCACCGGCGAGATGGTCGGCGCGGGCCTGGTGCTGTACCGCCAGCTGCCCAAGATCAAGCGTTATCTGGCCTACCTGCCCGAGGGCCCGGTCATCAACTGGTTCGCGCCCAATCTCGAGGAGTGGATCCAGCCGATGCTGGCCCACCTCAAGCACCAGGGCGCGTTCTCCGTGAAGATGGGCCCGCCGGTGATCATCCGGCGCTGGGAGGCCAACTCCATCAAGGCCGGCATCCAGAACCCGGACGTGAAGCGGCTGCGCGACATCGAGGCCGACTTCATCGAGCCGCGTGCCTTCGAGGTGGCCGACAAACTGCGCCGGATGGGCTGGCAGCAGGGCGAGGACGGCGGCGCCGGCTTCGGCGACGTCCAGCCGCGCTACGTCTACCAGGTGCCGCTGGCGAACCGCTCCCTGGAAGAGGTCCACAAGAACTTCAACCAGTTGTGGCGACGCAACATCAAGAAGGCCGAGAAGGCCGGTGTCGAGGTCGTCCAGGGCGGTTACCAGGACCTGGCGGAGTGGCAGCGGCTGTACGAGATCACTGCCGTGCGCGACCACTTCCGGCCGCGGCCGCTGTCGTACTTCCAGCGCATGTGGACGGCCCTGAACACCGAGGACCCCAACCGGATGCGGCTGTACTTCGCCCGGCACAACGGGGTGAACCTGTCCGCGGCGACCATGCTGATCGTCGGCGGACACGTCTGGTACTCCTACGGCGCCTCGGACAACATCGGGCGCGAGGTCCGGCCGTCCAACGCCATGCAGTGGCGGATGCTGCGCGACGCCTACGCGCTCGGCGCCACCGTCTACGACCTGCGGGGCATCTCGGACTCGCTGGACGAGACGGACCACCTCTTCGGACTGATCCAGTTCAAGGTGGGCACCGGCGGCCAGGCCGCCGAGTACCTCGGCGAATGGGACTTCCCCCTGAACAAGCTGCTCCACAAGGCGCTCGACATCTACATGTCGCGCCGCTGACGTCACGCTCCGTGCTTCTATAGCCCTGACACACCGCAGTCCTCTGGCACACCCCAGCCATCCAGAAAGGTTCCAGGTCCGGCCATGGCGCTCACGCTCTACGTCGACACCGCGCGCTGGCGGGCGCACCACAAGCACGTGCAGGAGCAGTTCCCGGGCCTGGTCCCGGTCTGCAAGGGCAACGGCTACGGCTTCGGGCACGAACGGCTGGCGGAGGAGGCCACGCGTCTGGGCTCGGACGTCCTCGCCGTCGGCACGACGTACGAGGCCGCGCGCATCAAGGACTGGTTCGGCGGGGACCTGCTGGTGCTGACGCCGTACCGGCGCGGCGAGGAGCCGGTGCCGCTGCCCGACCGGGTCATCCGCTCGGTGTCCTCGATCGACGGCGTGTACGGCCTCGTGGGCGCGCGGGTGGTCATCGAGGTGATGTCGACCATGAAGCGGCACGGCATCAGCGAGCAGGACCTGCCGCAGCTGCACTCCGCCATCGAGAACGTCCGGCTGGAGGGCTTCGCCATCCATCTGCCGCTGGATCGAACCGACGGCTCGGACGCCGTCGAGGAGGTCATCGGCTGGATGGACCGGCTGCGCGCGGCCCGGCTGCCGTTGCACACGATGTTCGTCAGCCACCTCAAGGCCGACGAACTCGCCCGGCTGCAACAGCAGTTCCCGCAGACCCGGTTCCGGGCGCGGATCGGCACCCGGCTGTGGCTGGGGGACCACGACGCCACCGAGTACCGCGGGGCGGTGCTGGACGTCACCCGCGTCGCCAAGGGCGACCGGTTCGGCTACCGGCAGCAGAAGTCGGCCTCGGACGGCTTCCTGGTGGTCGTGGCGGGCGGTACGTCGCACGGGGTGGGCCTGGAGGCACCGAAGGCCCTGCACGGCGTCATGCCGCGCGCCAAGGGCGTCGCACGGGCCGGCCTCGCCACGGTGAACCGGAACCTCTCCCCGTTCGTCTGGGGCGGTAAGCAGCGCTGGTTCGCGGAGCCGCCGCACATGCAGGTGTCGATCCTCTTCGTGCCCTCGGACGCCCCGGAGCCGAAGGTCGGCGAGGAGCTGGTGGCTCATCTGCGGCACACCACCACCCAGTTCGACCGTCTCGTCGACCGCTGACGGTTCTCGGGACAGTACGGCGCCGAGGGACCTCAGGACGCCGGAAGGGCCGTGCACGGGACTCCGTGCACGGCCCTTCTCACCTTGTGGACCCGAGCTGTTCGCTCAGGGCGAACTCTCCTCGGGGGACCGGCTCCCCCATGCGACCTGCGGGCCCTCGAAGTGGACGGCGTGGCGCGCGGGATGCGCCGCCGCACCGAGTACGAAGACGTCCTCCGCGCCGTCGAGCACCCCGCCCGAGGGGTCGTCGTCACCGGAGCGGCGTACCACGTCCCGCTCGGGCATGAGGATGTCGCGCACGACCATGGCGCACAGGTAGAGCGTGCCCAGCAGGTGCACGGCGATGGCCCAGTGGTAGCCGTCGGTCGGCAGCCCCTTGTGGGCGTCTCCGCTGGTCGTGTACGCGAGGTACATCCAGATCCCCAGGAAGTACGCCACCTCGCACGCCTGCCAGATCAGGAAGTCCCGCCACTTGGGCCGGGCGAGGACCGCCAGCGGGACCAGCCACAGGACGTACTGCGGGGAGTAGACCTTGTTGGTGAGGATGAAGGCCGCCACCACCAGGAAGGCCAGCTGGGCGAAGCGCGGTCGGCGCGGGGCGGTCAGGGTCAGCGCGGCGATGCCCAGGAAACAGAGCAGCACCAGGACCATCGCCGCGTTGTTCACGAAGTCGGTCGACGGCGGGCTGGTGGTGTTCTGCGCCCAGATCAGCCAGAACGAGCCGAAGTCCACGCCCCGCTCCTGGCTGAACGTGTAGAACTTCGACCAGCCGTCGAAAGCGAAGACCATCACCGGCAGGTTCACCACGAGCCAGGAGCCCACCGCGCCGCCCGTCGCGACGAGGAACTCCCGCCATCTGCCCGCGCGCCAGCACAGCAGGAGCAACGGCCCCAGCAGGAACACGGGATACAGCTTGGCGGCCGTGGCCAGGCCCAGGAGGACGCCGAAGGCGAGGGGACGGCTCCGGGACCACATCAGCATCGCTGCGGCCGTCAGAGCGACCGCCAGGAGGTCCCAGTTGATGGTGGCGGTCAGCGCGAAGGCGGGCGCCAGGGCGACCAGCAGACCGTCCCAGGGACGCCGGCGGTGGGTACGGACCACGCACACCGCGATGACGGCGGCGCAGATCATCAGCATCCCGGCGTTGACGAACCAGTACACCTGCTCCTGGAGCTGGATGCTTCCGCTGCCCGGGGTGAGCCAGGCGGCCACCTCCATGAACACACCGGTCAGCACCGGGTATTCGAGGTAGTCCATGTCGCCGGGGAGCTTGTCGAAGTACGGCACCAGACCGTCGGCGAAACCGCGCCCCTGGTAGAGGTGCGGAATGTCCGAGTAGCAGGCGTGGGTGTACTGGGAACTGGCGCCGAAGAACCAGGCGCCGTTGTAGCAGGGCGCCTTCTGGACCAGGCCCAGGGCGAAGATGCCGATCGCGACGAGGACCACCACGCGTAGCGGCGTCCACCAGGACGTCCCGAGCAGGGCACGTCGCCCGATGGGGCCGCCGATCAGCTCACTGCCGGCCGCGGCGACCGCGTCTTCCCTGGTCGGCCGCACCGGCTCCGGCTCACGCACGCCCGCGGGCGTCGTCTCTGCACTGGGCATGGGGCCCATCCTGCCGTACCTCTCTAGGAATACGCCGAGGGCCGCCGTACCTCCTCGGGTACGACGGCCCGTGTTTCACGTGAAACACCCTTCGGCGGGCGAAAGGGTCACCAACCGGTCAGACCTCGCGGCTAGCCGGTCGATCCGCCGAAGAGATTCCCTCCGCCGTTGGCATTGCCTCTGGTATTGCCCACGCCGGTCGAATCGGTCGGCGACGGCGAGGACGTGGTCCCCGACGTGCTGCCGGTGGTGCCGCCGTCGGTCGAGCAGTTCCAGGCGAACTGGCAGCTCTCGCTCGTGCTGGGCGAGGGGGCGGTGACCGTCTCGCTGGGCGTGGCGCTCGGCGACTCGCTGGGCGACTCGCTCGGAGTGATGCTCGGGCTGGGCGTCGGAGAGGGCATCCCCGCCTCGTCGGCGATCTGACCGATCTCGGTGGCCTCCGGGAAGCCCGGGTCGTTCTTGCCCTTCAGCGCGGACTTCATGTACTCGGTCCACACCGAGGTCGGGATGTCACCACCGTGGATGGACGCCACGCCGGCGGTACCGTTCATGGACAGCAGCTCGGCGTCCTTCGGGTTCTCACGGAACATCGCCACCGACGTCGCCAGCTGCCGGGTGTAGCCGACGAACCAGGCCGACTTGTTGCTGTCGGTGGTACCGGTCTTGCCCGCCGCCGTACGGCCCAGGGCCTTGGCGTTGGTACCCGTACCGTTCTGGATGACGTTCTCCAGGGTGTCCGTGACGTTGTTCGCCACGTTCTCGTCCATCGCCCTGGTCAGCTTCGGCTTGTCGAAGCCCGGCAGCTTCTGCCCGTCCTGCTTGACCGCGGTCACGGAGTACGGGTCCACGTGCTCGCCGGAGGCCGCGAAGGTCGCGTAGGCGTCGGCCATGCGGATGGCACTGGGGGTGGACGTGCCGATGGCGAACGACGGGTTCAGACCCTGCAGCATGCTGTTCGGCAGGATCCCGGCCGCCTGGGCCATGTCACGTACCTTCGTGAGTCCCACGTCCACACCCAGTTGCACGAACGGGGTGTTGACGGACTGCTCCATCGCCTTGCGCAGAGTGATGTAGCCCCAGGGGTACGCGCTCTCGTTCCGCTGACGGAAGATCGAGTTGTCCTTGTTCAGGTAGTACGAGCCATCCGGCCTGCGCACCTTCAGGTTGTCGTCGCCGTTGTACTTGCTCAGCGGCGAGACCCCGACACCGTCGGTCTTGTACGTCCCGTTCTCCATGGCCGCCGCCAGCACGAACGGCTTCCACGTCGAACCGACGGGGACACCGGAGGTGTCCGCGTTGTTGGTGAAGTGGTTGTTCTCGTAGCCGGCACCGCCGTACAGGGCGACGATCGCGCCGTCCCTGGGCACCACCGACGCGGCACCGAACTGGACGTACTTGTCCTTCTCGCGGTTCTTCGGGTCCAGGCGCGCCTTCTGGACCTTCTTCACGGCCGCGGTCAGCGCGTTGACCCTGTCCTTGTCGAAGGTCGTGTAGATCTGGAAGCCGCCCTGGTCGAACTGTGTCTCGGTGATGTTCGAGTGCGCGAGGACGTACTTCTTGGCCGTGTCGGCGAGGTAGCTGATCTGGCCGGTCATGCCCTTGATCGCCTTGCGGCCCTGGGGCATCGGGTACTTCTTGATGGCCGTCTGGTAATCGGCGTCGCTGAGGCGCTTGTCCTTGTGCATCTCCCCGAGGATCCAGGCCCAGCGTTCCTGCGAGCGCTTGAGGTTGGCCTCCCTGGAGGCCGAGGGATCGATGTCCGGGTTGCCCGCCGGGTCGTAGTACGTCGCACCCTTGAGCAGCGCGGCCAGGACGGCGCACTGGCTCGGCTGGAGGTCCTTCGCGTCCACGCCGTAGTAGGTCTGGGCGGCGGCCTGGATGCCGTACGCGCCACGGCCGAAGTACGAGGTGTTGAGGTAGCCCTGCATGATCTGGGGCTTGGTGAGCTTCGTGCCCACCTTGATGGAGATGAACATCTCCTTGAACTTGCGGGTGACCGTCTGGTCCTGGCTGAGGTAGGTGTTCTTGACGAACTGCTGGGTGATCGTCGAACCACCCTGCGTCTGGCCGCCCCGGGCCATGTTGACCAGGGCACGGGCGATACCCATGGGGTCGACACCCGAGTCCGTGTAGAAGCTCTTGTTCTCGGCCGAGATCACCGCGTTCTGCATGGCCTCGGGGATCTGGTCGATGGTGACGTTCTGCCGGTTCACGCCCGTGCCCGTCGCGACCATCTGCTGACCGTTGGCCCAGTAGTAGACGTTGTTCTGGGACTTGGCCGCGTCGTTCTCGCTGGGCACCCCCACCATGGCGTACCCGACACCGACCAGGGCGACCAGACTGCCCAGGAAGGTGAGGCACAGCCCGGACACGAGCTTCCAGGAGGGGACCCAGCGGTGCCAGCCGAACCTGTTCGCCCTGGGGTAGTCGATGATGCGCTTGTTGCCCGGATCGGTCGTCCGGCCTCTGCCACGCCCCGGGCCGGCAGGGCCACCCGGACCACGGCTCCCGTTGTCGGGCCCTCTGCGGCGCCCTCCTGTGTTTCTCTGCGCCGCCCGGCGGGCCTCCGCTCGGCTGCCGTAGGGGCGCTCCTCACCCCCCGGGCCCTGGGAGTCCGACCCATAGGAAGAGAACCCATAGGAGTCGGAAGGAGACCCGGTGGCGCCTCGCGGTGCCGCACGGCGGCCGGAGGACGGGCCGGGCTGGCCGCGTCGGGCCGCGGCACGTCCGTCTCCGCCTCCCTGCGGCTGCGGCGGTTTGCGACGGTGCTCGCTCATCGAACGATTACTCCTCGGGCAGGCGCACCCGTGCGCGCCTGGAAACGGCGGCTGGTTTCCGGTCCCCCCGAAGTACGGATGTGGTCGGTCCTGCATTCACCCGTACTGCACCAGGGACGTGGACGCCCCCCAGGCGTCACTCGGTTCCCGGTGGTCTGCATGCCGCACAGACTACGCACCACGAAAACCCGCCGAGCCCCGAAGTTCACCCCAAAACAGGCAACTTGCCTCCTGCGAATCGGTGATGTGATCCCGTTCACCGTCACCCCCCTTGTCGCAGACGGAAGGCCGATCTATCGTCGGGATGTATCGAGTCGATACATCGGACCGAGACAACCGAGCAGCAGACGAGAGGAGGCGATCATGAGCCGGCGCTCCGGCATCCTTGAGTTCGCCGTACTCGGCCTGCTCCGCGAGTCCCCGATGCACGGTTATGAGCTGCGGAAACGGCTCAACACCTCACTCGGCGTGTTCCGTGCCTTCAGCTACGGGACGCTCTATCCGTGCCTCAAGACGCTGGTCGTCAACGGCTGGTTGATCGAGGAACCGGCGAACGCCGGTGAGGAGGCTCTCGCCGCCACGCTCGCCGGCCGCCGCGCCAAGATCGTCTACCGGTTGACGGCGGAGGGTAAGGAGCACTTCGAGGAACTCCTCTCCCAGACCGGCCCCGACGCGTACGAGGACGAGCACTTCGCGGCGAGGTTCGCCTTCTTCGGCCAGACCTCGCGAGACGTCCGCATGCGCGTGCTGGAGGGCCGCCGCAGCCGGCTGGAGGAGCGCCTGGAGAAGATGCGCGCCTCGCTGGCACGCACCCGGGAACGCCTCGACGACTACACGCTTGAGCTCCAGCGCCACGGGATGGAGTCCGTGGAGCGCGAAGTGCGCTGGCTGAACGAGCTCATCGAGAGCGAGCGGGCCGGACGGGACCTGAAGGGTTCCGGCTCGGAGGGGTCCGCTCAGCAGAACACCACCAATGGAGCGCCGGGCAACCTGCCCCGGTCCGAGGACACCCCTCGGCCGGATTTGCCCGACGACACCGCCACGTGAGTCCCGTTCAGGGCCTCACTCGTACACACAGGGAGCAACCGGAATGGGTTCGGTTCGCGTAGCCATCGTCGGCGTGGGCAACTGCGCCGCCTCGCTGGTACAGGGAGTCGAGTACTACAAGGACGCCGACCCGGCGTCCAAGGTCCCCGGCCTGATGCACGTCCAGTTCGGCGAGTACCACGTCAAGGACATCGAGTTCGTCGCCGCCTTCGACGTGGACGCCAAGAAGGTCGGTCTCGACCTTGCGGATGCCATCGGCGCCTCCGAGAACAACACCATCAAGATCTGCGACGTGCCCAACTCCGGTGTCACCGTCCAGCGCGGCCACACCCTCGACGGTCTCGGCAAGTACTACCGCGAGACCATCGAGGAGTCCGAGGCCGAGCCGGTCGACGTGGTCCAGATCCTGAAGGACAAGCAGGTCGACGTTCTGGTCTGCTACCTGCCCGTCGGTTCCGAGGACGCGGCGAAGTTCTACGCCCAGTGCGCCATCGACGCCAAGGTCGCCTTCGTCAACGCCCTCCCGGTCTTCATCGCCGGTACCAAGGAGTGGGCGGACAAGTTCACCGAGGCCGGTGTGCCGATCGTCGGTGACGACATCAAGTCGCAGGTCGGCGCCACCATCACGCACCGCGTCATGGCGAAGCTGTTCGAGGACCGGGGCGTCATCCTGGACCGCACGATGCAGCTGAACGTCGGCGGCAACATGGACTTCAAGAACATGCTGGAGCGCGACCGCCTGGAGTCCAAGAAGATCTCCAAGACGCAGGCCGTCACCTCCCAGATCCCCGACCGGGACCTCGGCGAGAAGAACGTCCACATCGGCCCGTCCGACTACGTGGCCTGGCTCGACGACCGCAAGTGGGCCTATGTCCGCCTGGAGGGTCGCGCCTTCGGTGACGTCCCGCTGAACCTCGAGTACAAGCTCGAGGTCTGGGACTCCCCGAACTCCGCGGGTGTCATCATCGACGCCCTGCGCGCCGCGAAGATCGCCAAGGACCGTGGCATCGGCGGTCCGATCCTCTCCGCGTCGAGCTACTTCATGAAGTCCCCGCCGGTCCAGTACTTCGACGACGAGGCCCGCGAGAACGTGGAGAAGTTCATCCGCGGCGACGTCGAGCGCTGACGTCCGCCGCTCGCACAAAAATCGCTCCTGCCAGGGCTGTGAGGGTCCCCGGGTCATCAGACCCGGGGACCCTTCCCATGGATGCGACCCCCTATGTGAGGCTGTGCCCCATGCCCGTCGTCCGTGACCTGCGTGTCCTGCTGCGCCTGCGGGACTTCCGCCGTCTGCTCGCCGTGCGGCTGCTCTCCCAGGGCGCCGACGGCGTGTACCAGGTCGCGCTCGCCGCCTACGTCGTCTTCTCACCGGAGAAACAGACCTCACCCACCGCGATCGCCTCGGCCATGGCGGTCCTGCTGCTCCCGTACTCGCTGGTGGGCCCCTTCGCCGGTGTCCTGCTGGACCGCTGGCGACGCCGTCAGGTCTTCCTTCACGGCAATCTGCTGCGCGCGTTGCTGGCCGCGGTCACCGCCGCCCTGATGGTGGGGGACGTGCCCGACTGGCTGTTCTACGCCTCCGCCCTGTGTGTCACGGCCGTCAACCGCTTCGTCCTTTCGGGTCTGTCGGCCGCGCTCCCGCGGGTGGTCGACACCGACCGCCTGGTGCTGGCCAACTCACTGTCACCGACGGCGGGCACCCTCGCCGCGACCGCCGGCGGCGGCCTGGCCTTCGCCGTACGGCTGCTCGCCTCAGGCTCCGACGCCGCGGTCGTTCTGCTGGGCGCCGTGCTGTATCTGGGCGCGGCCCTCACCTCCCTGACCATGGCCCCCGGCCTCCTCGGCCCCGACCGGCATCCGGCCCGGCCGAGCCTGCGAACGGCTGTCCTCACCACCACACGCGACCTGCGCCAAGCGATACGGCATCTCGCGGCGCCACAGCGCCGGGAGGCGGCCTGGGCCCTGTTCAGCATGACGACGATGCGCTTCTGCTACGGCGCTCTGCTCGTCCTGGTGCTGATGCTGTGCCGCTACGCCCTCTCCTCCGGCCCGGACAACGGTCTCGCGCTGCTGGGGCTGGCGCTGGGTCTCTCCGGCGCGGGGTTCTTCGCGGCGGCCGTGGTGACGCCGTGGGCCGCCGGGCGCCTGGGCCCCGCCCGTTGGATCGTCGTGTGCGCGGCGTCCGCCGCCGTGCTGGAGCCCGCACTGGGCCTCCCGTTCACGACCGTTCCCATGCTCGTCGCCGCCTTCGTGCTGGGGCTGATCACCCAGGGCGCGAAGATCGCGACGGACACCATCGTGCAGTCGTCGGTCGACGACTCCTTCCGCGGCCGCATCTTCTCCGTGTACGACGTCCTCTTCAATGTCGCCTTCGTCGGAGCCGCGGGCGTCGCCGCCCTCATGCTGCCGCCGGACGGCCGCTCGGCGGCCCTCGTCATCACGGTCGCGCTCCTCTACGCGGCGGTCGCGGCAGCCATGGCCCGCCATGAGGCGCAGCGAGGGAAGCAGCAGCAAAGAGGAAGTGGAGAGGGGCGATGTTTCACGTGAAACATCGCCCCCGGCGTCCCGGACGGGAGGGTGTTTCACGTGAAACACCCTCCCGTCGGCATGCTCAGTCCTGCTCGGCCCACCACTCCTTGAGCGCGGTCACCGCGGCGTCGTGCTCCATCGGGCCGTTCTCCAGCCGGAGCTCCAGCATGTACTTGTAGGCCTGGCCCACCTCCGGGCCGGGGCGGATCCCCAGGATCTCCATGATCTGGTTGCCGTCGAGGTCCGGGCGGATCGCGTCGAGCTCCTCCTTCTCCTGAAGCTCGGCGATGCGGTCCTCCAGGCCGTCATAGGCACGGGAGAGCGCTGCGGCCCTCCGCTTGTTCCGGGTCGTGCAGTCGGACCGGGTCAGCTTGTGCAGACGGTCGAGCAACGGACCCGCGTCACGGACGTAGCGGCGGACCGCCGAGTCCGTCCACTCCCCGGTGCCGTAGCCGTGGAAGCGCAGATGGAGTTCGACCAGCCGCGAGACGTCCTTCACCAGTTCGTTGGAGTACTTCAACGCGGTCATGCGCTTCTTGGTCATCTTCGCCCCGACCACCTCATGGTGGTGGAACGAGACCCGGCCGTCCTCCTCGAAGCGGCGCGTGCGCGGCTTGCCGATGTCATGCAGCAGTGCGGCGAGGCGGAGGGCTAGGTCGGGACCGTTCTCCTCCAGCGCCATCGCCTGCTCCAGGACGATCAGCGTGTGGTCGTAGACGTCCTTGTGCCGATGGTGCTCGTCGCTCTCCAGACGCAGGGCAGGAAGCTCGGGCAGCACCTGGTCGGCGAGGCCCGTCTCGACGAGCAGTGTCAGCCCCTTGCGAGGATGGGCGGAGAGGATCAGCTTGTTCAGCTCGTCCCGGACCCGCTCCGCCGAGACGATCTCCAGCCGGCCGGCCATGTCCGTCATCGCCGCGACGACCTCGGGCGCCACCTCGAAGTCGAGCTGGGCCGCGAAGCGGGCGGCGCGCATCATCCGCAGCGGGTCGTCCGAGAAGGACTCCTCGGGCGTCCCCGGCGTGCGCAGCACGCGTGCGGCCAGGTCCTCCCGGCCACCGTGCGGATCGATGAACTCCTTCTCCGGCAGGGCCACCGCCATCGCGTTCACGGTGAAGTCACGCCGGACGAGGTCTTCCTCGATGGAGTCCCCGTACGACACATCGGGCTTGCGTGAGGTGCGGTCGTAGGCCTCGGAGCGGTAGGTGGTCACCTCGATCTGGAAGGACCGAACGGTACCTCCTACCCGGGCGTCCTTCTGCGCCCCGACCGTGCCGAAGGCGATCCCGACGTCCCAGACGGCGTCCGCCCAGGGCCGGACGATCTTCAGAACGTCCTCGGGGCGGGCGTCGGTGGTGAAGTCCAGGTCGTTGCCGAGCCGGCCCAGCAGTGCGTCCCGGACCGAGCCGCCGACCAGGGCGAGAGAGAACCCGGCCTCCTGGAACCGGCGGGCGAGGTCGTCGGCGACGGGCGCCACCCGCAGCAGTTCGCTCACCGCGCGCTGCTGCGCCTGGCTCAGGGCAGAGGGATTGTCTTCATTGGCGTTCGGCACAACAGCACAGGGTACGTGCCCCTGGCCACTCCCAGCGCCTCCATATCCCCTCCGCACTCCCCGCAGAGCCTCCGCACGCGACCCTGGGACAGTCCGCTCCGTACCAGTACAAGCCCAGTATTCGGCTCTTGAAGAGGCCTTCCGGTGATACTGGATATAGGGGACAGGCCGATACGCTTCTCCGATCTTGTGAAGCGGACCGCGGCACTTCGGCTCAGCGCACCTCGTTACCATGCGTGGACGCACATTCCGACGACCACTGACGACGACGAGGGACGGACGAGCGCGTGGCCGAGGCGGCAGACTTCCAGGGGACGCCCTCACCTGCCCGCCGCTGGCTGCGGCGCACCGGGGCACTGCTCGCGGGTGTGCCTCTGCTGGCCGGGCTGGCGCAGCTGCCTGCCGCGGCGCCGGCCCAGGCGGCCGGATCGAACGCCGTGTCGGTGGCCATCGACTCCCTGAGCCCCAGCGCCCCCACCGACGGGGACACGCTGACGGTCTCCGGCACGGTGACCAACACCAGCAAGCAGGCCGTCACGGACGCCCATGTGGACCTGCGCGTGGGTTCCCCGCTCAGCACCCGGTCGGCGATCGACACGGCGGCCCAGCAGCCCGACGAGCTCCAGTCCGGCCTCGGCACCGAGATCGGTGGCAAGTACGCCGAGGACTTCGACTCGCTCGCCCCGGGGGTCGCCGAGCACTTCAGCATCTCGGTCCCCGTCGACAAGCTCGACCTGGGCCAGGACGGGGTGTATCCGTTCGGTGTCTCGCTGTCCGGCAGGACGACCGCGCAGCAGTGGGACCAGGTGCTGGGCGTCCAGCAGACGTTCCTGCCCTGGCAGTCCTCCGAGGCGGACACGAAGACCAGGACGACGTACCTGTGGCCGCTGATCTCGACCGTCCACATGACGGCCAAGACAGGGGCGGGCGAACTGCAGACGCCGGTCTTCCTCAACGACGACCTCGCCAAGGAGATCTCGCCCGGCGGCCGGCTGGCCCAGATGCTGGCACTCGGCAAGGACCTGGACGTCACCTGGGTGATCGACCCGGACCTGCTGGCCTCCGTGGACGCGATGACCCGCAGCTACCAGATCCAGGGCCCCGGTGACACCACCACGGCAGGCACCCACCAGGCCGTGGCCAAGCAGTTCCTGACCGACCTCCAGGACGCGGTGGCGGACAAGGAGGTCGTCGCGCTCCCCTTCGCCGACCCCGACCTGGCCTCCCTCGCCCACAACGGCACCACGGTGACCGGTTCGCTGAGCCACCTCAAGGACGCCACCGACGTCGCGGCCACCACGGTCGAGACCGTGCTCCATGTCACACCGGACACCGACTTCGCCTGGCCCGTGAACGGCGCGGTCGACCCGTCGATCATCAAGGTGGCCACCTCGGCCGGCGCCGACAAGGTGATCGCCCGCAGTGACAGCCTCCAGGAGACCGGCGGACTGTCCTACACGCCCTCCGCGGCGCGTCCGATCGGCGGCGGCACCACGGCGGTGGTCGCGGACGCCCGGCTGTCCACGGCGTTCGAGGGCGACCTGACGACGGCGGACTCGGCGACGCTCGCGGTGCAGCGGTTCCTGGCCCAGAGCCTGGCCCTGAACACCCAGACCGACAAACAGCGCAGCATCGTCGTCGCCCCGCAGCGGATGCCCTCCTCGAGCCAGGCCCAGGCCATGGCGACGGCCATCACCGCGCTGCAGGACAGCAACTGGTCGCAGTCCCAGAACCTCACGGCCGCCGCCAAGGACAAGCCCGATCCCGGTGCCGCCACGAAGATCCCCTCGTCGTCCGCCTACCCGTCCTCGCTGCGCAGGCAGGAGCTGCCCCGGACGGCCTTCGAGCAGATCGCACGTACCCAGGACAAGCTCGACAACTTCCAGGTGATCCTCAGCAAGCAGTCCCGGGTGGTGACCCCGTTCGGCCGGGCCATAAACCGGGAGATGTCCGCGTCGTGGCGGGGACGCGGCACCGACGCGGACAGCTTCCGCACGGGCGTGGAATCCTGGCTCGACGACCTCATCGGCGAGGTCAAGCTGATCGACAAGTCCGAGACCAAGCTCTCCGGACGCAGCGCCACCATCCCGGTCACCGTCCAGAACAACCTGGTCCAGGGCGTCGACCACCTCGTCCTGCGGCTGACGTCGACGATGCCGACCCGGCTGGAGATCGGCGGCAAGCCCTACTACGAGCAGCCCGTCGCGGTCTCCGGCGGCCACAGCCAGTCCGTGAAGTTCTCCACCTCGGCCAACGCCAACGGCCGGGTGGAGGTCACCGCGCAGCTGTACACCCAGGACGGCCAGGAATACGGCCAGCCCGTCCGGTTCGACGTGAAGGTCACCGAGGTCACGCCCACCGTGATGCTGGTCATCGGCGGCGGTGTGCTGCTGCTGGTGCTGGCGGGCTTCCGGATGTACACCCAGCGCAAGCGGGCGGCCGCCCGCCAGGCAGCGGAGGGCGACGGTCCGGCTCCGGCCGGCGAGGACACCCCGGGCGGCCCTGCGGACGAGGGCCCCGAGAACACCGCTGGGCCCGGGAGCCCCGGCACTCCTGGCGGCCGTCGCCCGGGAGAGTCCGACGCCCGGTCCGGGGCAGACGACCCCGAGCAGCCGAGTGACCCGACACCGGACACCGCACCGGAAAGCGCCGACCCGTCCGGGACGGGTGAGAGAGTGGACCGTTGAGCGATGTCGTGGCCGGTGTGGCCCGGGACGATGAGGTGGGGTAACCATGAACGCGCCGTACGACGGTGAACGCGGCCAGGGCGCGGCCGGTTCGGGCTACCCCGAGCCGCCGCCGGAGCCCGGCCAGGTCCCGCCGCAGCACGCGGCTGACATGTACCTCCAGGACGCCTACGACCAGGACCCCTACCGGGCACAGGACCTCTCGGCCCAGGACCCGGTCGCCGAGGCGCTCTACGACCGTGCCGCCCACCCGCCGCCGCCCCCGGGCACGTACCCCCAGCAACCGCTCTACGGCCGGCCCGCCCAGTCGCCGTACGCCCCGGACCCGCAGGTGTGGGCCCAGACGCCTGCGCCCGAGCCGGAGGGCCCGACCCAGTACCTGCCGTACGGCGACGACCCCCGGACGACCCAGTTCGTGGGCGTGGACGACCTGGTCTCGCACTCCGGTGAGGAACGCCACGAGCCGGACGCCTTCGCCCACCTCTTCCGGGACCAGCAGCAGAGCGGCTACCGGGACCCGCAGCAGGGCGGCACCCAGCTGCCGACCGAGCCCCCGGCGGTACCCGGTCCGGCCGCGGCCCCGGGCGGCGTCTCACCCAGGCCGCGGTACCAGGCGCCGACCCCCCCGGCCGCCCCGTCCCCCGCGAGCGACCAGACGCTGAACCTCGGTGCCGCGCCCGTCGCCGCGGCCGCACCGGACACCGCCGCCCCCGCCCCGGCCCCCGTCAAGAAGGGCGGGAAGGCCGGAGGGCTGCTCAAGTCGAGCGCCGTGATGGCGGCGGGCACGATGGTCTCCCGCCTCACCGGTTTCGTCCGCTCCGCGCTGATCGTCTCCGCGCTGGGCGTCGGTCTGCTCGGCGACACCTTCCAGGTCGCCTACCAGCTGCCGACGATGATCTACATCCTGACCGTCGGCGGCGGCCTCAACTCGGTCTTCGTGCCGCAGCTGGTGCGCGCCATGAAGGAGGACGACGACGGCGGCGAGGCGTTCGCCAACCGGCTGCTGACCCTCGTGATGGTGGCGCTGGGCCTGCTCACGGCGGCCACCATCGCGGCCGCGCCCCTCCTCATCCGCCTGCTGTCCGACCCGGTGGCCAGCGACCCGGCGGCCAACGAGGTCGGCATCACCTTCGTGCGCTACTTCCTGCCCTCGATCTTCTTCATGGGCATCCACGTGGTGATGGGCCAGATCCTCAACGCACGGGGCAAGTTCGGCGCGATGATGTGGACCCCGGTCCTCAACAACATCGTCATCATCGTCACCCTCGGCCTGTTCATCTGGGTGTACGGCACCGCCGCGCACTCCGGCATGAAGGTCACGAACATCCCGCCGGAGGGCCAGCGACTGCTCGGCCTCGGCGTGCTGCTCGGTCTGGTGGTCCAGGCCCTGGCCATGGTCCCCTACCTGCGCGAGACCGGGTTCCGGCTGCGGCTGCGCTTCGACTGGCGGGGCCACGGCCTCGGCAAGGCCGCCACGCTCGCCAAGTGGACCGTGCTCTTCGTCCTCGCCAACCAGGCCGGCGCGATCGTCGTCTCCCAGCTGTCGACCGCGGCCGGCAAGCACTCCCCGGTCGACGGCACCGGCTTCGCCGCCTACGCCAACGCCCAGCTGATCTGGGGCCTGCCGCAGGCCATCATCACGGTCTCCCTGATGGCGGCCCTGCTGCCGCGGATCTCACGCTCCGCCGCCGAGAACGACACGGGCGCCGTCCGCGACGACATCTCCCAGGGACTGCGGACGACCGCCGTCGCGATCGTCCCCATCTCCTTCGGCTTCCTGGCCCTCGGCATCCCGATGTGCACCCTGATCTTCGGTTCCTCGGGCATCAGCGAGGCCACCAACATGGGCTTCATGCTGATGGCCTTCGCCCTCGGCCTGATCCCCTACTCGGTGCAGTACGTCGTCCTGCGTGCCTTCTACGCCTACGAAGACACCCGCACCCCGTTCTACAACACTGTCATCGTCGCCGCGGTCAACGCGGGCGCCTCGGTCGCCTGTTACTACCTGCTTCCGGCGCGCTGGGCGGTGGCGGGCATGGCCGCCTCGTACGGCCTGGCCTACGCGACCGGCGTCGGAGTGGCGTGGCGGCGGCTGCGCAAGCGGCTCGGCGGCGACCTCGACGGCTCCCGGGTCACCCGCACCTACGCCCGGCTGTGCATCGCCTCCGTACCGGCGGCACTGCTCAGTGGTGCGGCCTGCTACGGCATCGGCCACACTCTGGGGCAGGGTGTGATCGGTTCCTTCGCCGCGCTGCTGGCCGGCGGAGTCCTTCTGCTCGGCGTCTTCTACGTGGCCGCGCGCCGCATGCGCATCGAGGAGCTCAACTCCCTCGTGGGTATGGTGCGCGGGCGTCTGGGTCGCTGAGACAGGGGTAAGCGCACAACCATCGTTCGCCGCCGCGTGTCGTGCATAGCGGGGGACTGTGGGCACAATTGGTTTCGGCGTCGGACAGCGTGCAACGGATGGGGAGGCAGGGAACGACGGTGGCGGAACGGAGCACGGCTGCCGTCGACGTGGCAGACAACAGCGGTGACAAGCCGCTGACCGCCAAGGCGGACCAGTCCACGGCCGACGGGGTGGCCCAGAACCCGGAGCAGGACACGGACAGCGACAGGGCCCAGGGGAGCGGTACGGCCGCGGACCCCGGGAAGAAGACCTCACCTCCCGAACTGCACAGCGGTCACAAACTCGCCAGACGCTACCGTCTCGAGGAGTGCGTCACCCGTCTGGACGGATTCAGCAGCTGGCGTGCGGTCGACGAGAAACTCCGGCGTGCCGTCGGAGTCCACGTCCTGCCCGCCGATCATGCGCGCAGCCGTGCGGTGCTGGCCGCCGCCCGGTCCGCCGCACTGCTCGGCGATCCCCGGTTCGTCCAGGTGCTGGACGCCGTCGAGGAGAACGACCTCGTGTACGTCGTGCACGAGTGGCTTCCCGACGCCACCGAGCTGACCGCGCTGCTCGCGGCCGGCCCGCTGGAGCCGCACGACGCCTACCAGATGGTCAGTCAGATCGCCTCCGCGATGGCGGCCGCGCACCGCGAGGGCCTGGCGCACCTCCGCCTCAACCCGAACGCGGTGCTGCGTACCTCCACCGGCCAGTGGCGCATCCGCGGGCTCGCGGTGAACGCGGCGCTGCGCGGCATCAGTTCCGACACCCCCCAGCGCACCGACACCAAGGCGATCGGCGCCCTGCTGTACGCGGCGCTGACCCAGCGCTGGCCGTACGAGAGCGACGCCTACGGTCTGGCCGGGCTGCCCAAGGACGTCGGCCTCATCGCACCCGACCAGGTGCGCGCCGGGGTCCATCGCGGCCTGTCCGAGCTCGCCATGCGCGCCCTGGTCAACGACGGTGCCACCGCCTCCCGCCACGAGTCGGCCTGCACCACGCCCGAGGAGCTGGTGAAGGCGATCGGCGAGATGCCACGCATCCGCCCGCCGGAGCCGGCGTTCACGGCACCGCCCGAGTACCAGCGCACCACCTATCAGCAGGGCACCTACGGCCGCCCCGCGTCCCCCGGCGTGACCCAGCCCATCCAGCCCCCGCCGCCTCCGCTCCAGAGCCGCACCGGCAAGGCCCTGAAGTGGACCGTCTCGGCCCTTCTCATCGCGGCCCTGGGCCTGGGCAGTTGGCAGCTCGCGGAAGCCCTGATGAACCAGGGCGACAAGTCCGACGGCACCACCACGCAGACGACGGACGACGGCGACAAGAACAACGCCGGCCCCGCACCGGTCACCCCGATAAAGATCCAGGACGCCCAGGAGTACGTCGTCGACGGCGGCGCCCAGCACCCGACCGACGTGAAGTTGACCTACGACGGCAACACCTCCACCTTCTGGCGGACGAAGACCTTCAACGAGGGTCCCGAGCTGGCGCCGTACAAAGCAGGTGTGGGCATCGTCTACGACCTGGGCTCTGCGAAGGAACTCACCACGGGAACCATCTCCCTTCGCTACGCTGGCGATCACACGACGGTCGCGCTCTACGCCGCCGACTCGCTGACCCCGGGGCCGGTGAGTTCGCTGACGAAGATCGGCAGCATCACCACCACCGGGAGCACCGCCACGGTGAAGGTCAGCAAGAAGGTCAAGAGTCAGTACGTGCTCCTGTGGATGACCGCCGTGCCCAAGTCGGGTGCGGACCCTGCCACGTACTCGGACGCCGGTTACAAGCAGGCCATCACGGAAGTGAAGTTCACGGGCTGACGTCTCACCGGAGGCACCGAAGGCGGAGGGGCAGATGGCGGAGGGTGCCGGATACGGCGGGGTGAGCGATCAGGAGCTGCTCGCCCGCCATGTGGAAGGTGACCCCGACGCCTTCGGTGAGATCGTACGGCGGCACCGGGACCGGCTCTGGGCGGTCGCCCTGCGGACCCTGGGGGACCGCGAGGAGGCCGCCGACGCCGTCCAGGACGCCCTCGTGTCCGCCTACCGGGCCGCCCATACGTTCCGGGGCCAGTCGGCCGTCACGACCTGGCTGCACCGGATCACGGTGAACGCCTGCCTGGACCGGGCCCGTAAAGCGGCCTCCCGGAAAACGTCCCCGGTCGATGACACCGAGCGGCTGGAGCACCTGCTGGAGCCGCATGAATCGGCCTCCGCTCCGGCCGAGCGGCACGACCTGCACCGCCAGCTCCTGGAGGCCCTCGGCACCCTCCCGCACGACCAGCGCGCCGCGCTCGTCCTGGTCGACATGCAGGGATATCCGGTCGCGGAGGCGGCCCACATCCTCGAGGTGCCCACGGGGACGGTGAAGAGCCGCTGCGCTCGCGGCAGAGCCAGACTCCTGCCACTGCTCACTCATCTGCGGCCGGCAAACACCGGTGACGAGAATGACCCGGACCCGGCACGGAACCGGGCGGAGGGGACATCCGTCCCACCGGCAGCGAGGCCTCGAAACGAGGGCCCGCACAACACCGGGCCGAGTGATCCGGCCGCAGCGAAGGGCGGAGGTGGACGAGCGTGACGTCGACGACGGACGCGACCGGGCACCCGGACGTCTCGGAGATCTCCGACCTGACCGAAGGTCTGCTCCCGCCCGCCCGGACCGCAGAAGTACGGCAGCACCTCGACGGGTGCGAGCTCTGTGCCGATGTCCATGCCTCACTGGACGAGATCCGGGGCCTGCTCGGCACGGTCCCGGGTCCCGTAGCCATGCCGGCCGACGTCGCGAGCCGGATCGACGCGGCTCTCGCCGCCGAGGCCCTGTTGCAGACCGCCCCACCCGAAGCTCATGTTTCACGTGAAACATCGACGCTCGCGTCCCCAGGGGGCCGTCCGGCAGGAAGGCCGAGCGCCTCGACCGGTCCTGGCCGCAGGAACCACGGATCCGACCGTGGTCGCCGTCGCCGGACCCTCGCCCTCGGTGCTGTCCTCACCGCCGCCGTCCTGGGCGCCGGATCCTTCTTCCTCCTCTCGCTCGGCGGCAACGACAAGGGGCCGGTGACAGCTCAGGGCAAGCCGACGAACTCCGCCGTGGGCTTCACCAAAAGCACCCTGCAGACGGAGGTGAACGGCCTCCTCGGCACCAAGGCAACGTTGCGCGGCTCCAAGAGGCCGGAGGTGGGCATCCAGGGCGACTCCACCCCGTCCGGATCGTCGGCGGCCCCGTACTCCCCCTTCATCCAGCCGCTGCCATCGGTGCCGTCGTGCGTCCGTGAGGGCATCAGCCAGTCCGGTGACCTGCTCGCCGCGAAGGAGGGGACGTACGAGGGGAAGCGCGTCTATCTCGTCGTGCTCCCCGACGCCTCGGACTCCTCGCGAGTGACCGCCTTCGTCGTGGACGCCGACTGCAGCAGCGCGACCTCCCCGGGCAAGGTCCTTCTGACCGAGTCCCTGGCTCGTCCCTGAGCGCCTCCGGCACAACTCCGAGCCGAGGACGCATCGTCTCCGCCCGACGCGGAAATCCGTAGGTGTGGGATGGCCGTGTGCCCGGACACACCGGGAATGCGCGCCCCGTAGGATCCGTTGGGTGGGGTGAGAGCTTCCGAGAGAAGCTCTCACCGGTCGAACTGACGTAGACCAGAGACGAGGAATCAAGCCGTGAGCGACGTCCGTAACGTGATCATCATCGGCTCCGGGCCCGCCGGCTACACGGCGGCGCTCTACACCGCGCGCGCGTCGCTGAAGCCCCTCGTGTTCGAGGGTGCCGTCACCGCGGGCGGTGCGCTGATGAACACCACCGAGGTGGAGAACTTCCCGGGCTTCCGCGACGGCATCATGGGCCCCGACCTCATGGACAACATGCGGGCGCAGGCCGAGCGCTTCGGCGCCGAGCTGGTTCCGGACGACGTCGTCTCCGTCGACCTGACCGGTGAGATCAAGACCGTCACGGACACCGCGGGCACGGTCCACAAGGCCAAGGCCGTCATCGTCACCACTGGCTCCCAGCACCGCAAGCTCGGCCTGCCGAACGAGGACGCGCTCTCCGGCCGTGGCGTCTCCTGGTGCGCCACCTGTGACGGCTTCTTCTTCAAGGACCAGGACATCGCCGTGATCGGCGGCGGCGACACCGCGATGGAGGAGGCCACCTTCCTCTCCCGGTTCGCCAGGTCCGTGACGATCGTCCACCGCCGGGACACCCTGCGCGCCTCCAAGGCGATGCAGGAGCGCGCTTTCGCCGACCCGAAGATCAAGTTCGCCTGGGACAGCGAGATCGCCGAGGTCCAGGGCGAGCAGAAGCTGGCCGGCCTCAAGCTCCGCAACGTCAAGACCGGCGAGCTCTCCGACCTGCCGGTGACCGGCCTGTTCATCGCGATCGGCCACGACCCGCGCACCGAGCTCTTCAAGGGACAGCTCGACCTCGACGAGGAGGGCTACCTCAAGGTCGCCGCACCCTCGACGCACACCAACGTCACGGGTGTGTTCGCCGCCGGTGACGTGGTCGACCACACCTACCGCCAGGCGATCACCGCGGCCGGCACCGGCTGCTCCGCCGCTCTCGACGCCGAGCGTTTCCTCGCCGCCCTCGCGGACGAGGAGAAGGCCGAGCCCGAGAAGACCACCGTCTGATCATCCCCCTTCCTCCCCACCGCACCATCAAGTAAAGGAGCCCGCCGTGGCCGGCACTCTGAAGCATGTGACCGACGCCGACTTCGAAGAGGTCGTCCTCAAGAGCGACAAGCCTGTCCTGGTGGACTTCTGGGCCGAGTGGTGCGGTCCCTGCCGCCAGATCGCCCCGTCACTGGAGGCGATCGCCGCCGAGCACGGCGAGAAGATCGAGATCGTCAAGCTGAACATCGACGAGAACCCGACCACGGCGGCCAAGTACGGCGTCATGTCGATCCCGACCCTGAACGTCTACCAGCATGGCGAGGTCGCCAAGACCATCGTCGGCGCCAAGCCGAAGGCCGCGCTTGTGCGTGACCTTGAGGCCTTCATCGCCGAGTGACGTTTCACGTGAAACACGAATGGGCCAACCCCTGTGGGTTGGCCCATTCGCATCAGAGCGGTCGTAGCGCCGGTTCCTTCTGTACGGCCCCCAGCAGCCTGTCGAGCGCCAGCTCGACGTCTTCCTTCCAGGAGAGCGTCGTCCGCAGTTCCAGCCGCAGCCGGGGATGCACGGGATGCTGCCGTACCGTCTTGAAGCCCACGGCGAGCAGGTGCTCGGCGGGCAGCAGACAGGCAGGCTCCTTGTAGCGGGCGTCGCCGAACGCCTCGATCGCCTTGAAGCCGCGTCTCAGGAGATCCTTGGCGACCGTCTGGACCATCACCCGCCCGAGTCCCTGTCCCTGGTAGCCGGGCATGATGAAGCCCGTGATCAGCTGGACGGCATCCGGTGCGACCGGGCTGGTGGGGAACGCCGTGGAGCGAGGGACGTAGGCGGGCGGGGCGTAGAGCACGAAGCCCACCGGTACGTCGTCGACATAGACCACCCGACCGCAGGAACCCCAGTCGAGCAGGACCGCGGAGATCCAGGACTCCTTCTCCAGCGCGGGTGTCCCCGCTTTCACCGCTGCTTCGCCGCTGACGGGGTCCAGTTCCCAGAAGACGCACGAGCGGCAGCGCTGGGGAAGGTCCTGAAGGTTGTCCAGCGTGAGCGGTATGAGCCGACGCCCCATGAAGGCTGTTCCTCGCTTCCTTCGCCCGCGGCGTCGCGAGCGACTGCCAGAGCGCTGCGTTCCCTGAGCAGACTGCCGATGAACCCTACGGTCGCACCCAGTCCCAGGCCCGCGCTCACGAGTCCGGTGCGGCTCATCGATCGCATGGCCCCCGCCTCCCATTCAGAGGTGCTGCCAGCTGCCAGATGAATGCGCCATACCGAACGCATCGTATCCACACCGGGATTCCATCGGCACCGCATGAAAGCAAAGAGCGGATCGTGTCCGGTGTGAACCGGACACGATCCGCTCTGGAGACAACCGGGCGGTCAGTCCTCGGACTTCTCGGCGCTCGGGGCGTCACCGTCCTGGAGTCCATGGTGGAGGACCGGCCCCTCGCCCGGGGCGAGCGTCCCGAGGATCCGCTCCAGGTCCTCCATCGAGGCGAACTCGACGGTGATCTTGCCCTTCTTCTGGCCGAGGTCGACCTTCACCCGTGTCTCGAAGCGGTCCGAAAGCCGGGTCGCGAGATCGGTCAGCGCTGGGGAGAGGCGGGCGCCGGCCCGTGGCCCCTTGGCACGGGTCGCCGTCTGAGGACGGGATCCCATCAGGGTCACGATCTCCTCGACGGCCCGCACCGACAGCCCCTCGGCCACGATCCGGTGGGCCAGTCGGTCCTGCTCCTCCGAGTCGTCGACGGAGAGCAGCGCCCGGGCGTGACCGGCCGACAGCACTCCCGCGGCGACCCGGCGCTGAACCGCCGGTGACAGTTTGAGCAACCGCAGCGTGTTGGAGACCTGCGGGCGGGAGCGCCCGATCCGGTCGGCCAGCTGGTCGTGCGTGCAGTTGAAGTCCTTCAGCAACTGGTCGTAGGCGGCGGCCTCTTCCAGCGGGTTCAGCTGGGCGCGGTGCAGGTTCTCCAGCAGCGCGTCCAGGAGGAGCTTCTCGTCGTCCGTCGCCCTGACGATCGCCGGGATCGCCTCCAGACCGGCCTCGCGGCAGGCCCGCCAGCGCCGCTCACCCATGATGAGCTCATAACGCGCGGGGCCCAACTGCCGGACGACGACCGGCTGGAGCAGACCCACCTCCTGGATGGAGGTGACCAGCTCGTGCAGAGCGTCCTCGTCGAAGACCTCACGCGGCTGGCGCGGGTTCGGCGTGATGTCGTCGAGGGGGATCTCCGCGAAGTGGGCGCCCATCGGGGGCGCGGGCATCTCCGGGGCCGAGCCGAACACCGAGGGCTCCTCGGTCTCCTGGACGACCGGCGGCAGGGTGGTCACCTTGGCCGCCGCGACCCCGCGGTCCGTCAGTGGTGGGACGGCGGCGGGAGTTCCCGTCGGGCCGCCCTCCACCGCGGTCTGTGCCGGGGTCCGCTCGGTCGGGGCAGCAGGGATCAGTGCGCCCAGACCACGGCCCAGGCCAATCCTCCGTCGGTCGCTCACTGGATCCCCTCCACCATGTTCGGGTTCGTCTGTGCGCCGATATGGGCCTGTGTCGGGTCGTAGCTGACACCGACGCCCCTCAGCGCGATTTCTCGGGCCGCCTCAAGATAGGAGAGGGCACCGCTCGATCCAGGATCGTAGGTCAGTACCGTCTGCCCGTAACTCGGCGCCTCGGAGATACGGACCGAGCGGGGAATGCTCGTCCGCAGCACCTCGTCGCCGAAGTGACTGCGCACCTCGTCCGCGACCTGGGAGGCGAGGCGCGTCCGGCCGTCGTACATGGTGAGCAGGATGGTCGACACATGCAGGTCGGGGTTGAGGTGCCCCCGCACCAGGTCGACGTTGCGGAGCAGCTGGCCCAGTCCCTCCAGCGCGTAGTACTCACACTGGATCGGGATGAGTACCTCGGCGCCCGCGACGAGTGCGTTGACCGTCAGCAGGCCGAGCGAGGGCGGGCAGTCGATGAGGATGTAGTCCAGCGGCTGCTCGTACGCCAGGATCGCCCGCTGAAGCCGGCTCTCCCGCGCCACCAGGGACACCAGCTCGATCTCCGCACCGGCGAGATCGATGGTGGCGGGAGCACAGAAGAGACCCTCGACGTCCACCACCGGCTGGACGACCTCGGCAAGCGGCTTGCTCTCGACCAACACGTCGTAGATGGACGGAACTTCGGCGTGGTGGTCGATGCCCAACGCGGTGGAGGCATTGCCCTGAGGGTCGAGGTCGATCACCAGAACACGACCGCCGTGCAGGGCGAGTGACGCGGCAAGGTTGACGGTGGTCGTCGTCTTGCCCACGCCGCCCTTCTGGTTGGCGACCACGATGACTCTGGTCTGCTCCGGACGTGGCAGACCTTCGCCGGCGCGGCCCAAAGCCTCCACCGCGAGTTGGGCAGCACGACCGATGGGAGTGTCGTCCATCGGAGGCGGTGTTTCACGTGAAACATCCGCCCCCATCGATTCGGTACGGGGACCGGGGACCGGATCGGTCATCGGTCCCGCGATGTTGGCGTCGGACCGCAAGGATTCACTCTCCTCGACTTCAGGCTCGCAATGAACAGAGCCTCCCATGTCTTCGGGGTCGTGAACCAGTGAGGCCTGTTGTTCTGTGGAGAAATCCACCTCTGTGGACAACTCCGTGCCCCGCAGGGAGGACGGAGTGTCACCAGCGGGGTCCCCTCCCAGGGAACCAAGGGGCTTTCGATCACGCGGTTCGGCCGCAGCGCGGCCCCGGCCGATGATGCCGTGCAGCAAGGAACGACGTTTCACGTGAAACACGATGCACAGCACGCGGGGCCGAAAAGCCGCGACACTCCGTCATGCGTAGTTTCGGCAGCTTGTGTGGAGTACGTCTCACCGTCATCCGCGTCGGCGACGAGCCCGCCCCGTGCGGGCCGCCTTCGCTCGTTTGGCCGCGAAGCGCACACCGCCCGGGCTCTCCCCGACCTCCACCCGGACGACCGTGGACAGCGGATCCACCACACCCTCACCCACCTGGAGGACAGACGTGGACACCGCACCGAGCTTGGTCAGCGCCGTCGCCGCGGCCTTCAGCTCCTCCTCCGCCGTGTCCCCCTTGAGGGCCAGCATCTCGCCGTAGGGCCGCAACAGCGGAATCCCCCAGGTGGCCAGACGGTCCAGCGGAGCGACGGCACGGGCCGTCACCACATGCACCGGAGGCAGCTTGCCCATGACCTCCTCGGCACGGCCGCGCACCACGGTCACATGGTCCAGGCCGAGCAGTTCGACGACCTCGGTCAGGAAGTTGGTACGCCGCAGCAACGGCTCAAGGAGGGTGATGTTGAGGTCCTCCCTGACCAGCGCCAGCGGGATACCCGGCAATCCTGCGCCGGAGCCCACATCGCACACGGTCACCCCCTCGGGGACCGCCTCCGAGAGCACCGCGCAGTTCAGCAGGTGCCGCTCCCACAGGCGAGGCACTTCCCGTGGGCCGATCAGACCACGCTGCACGCCTGCCTCGGCGAGCAGCTCCGCGTAGCGGACCGCATCGGCGAAGCGCTCGCCGAACACTTCCCGCGCCTGTTCGGGCGCCGGGGGGAGCTCCGCAGCCTCCGTCACGGGGACCGTCCTTCCGTACAGCGCCGGCGCTTCGCGCACCGACCACCAGAACTACAGGCTGACAAAGATCGGCCCCGTCTGCGGACAGACGGGGCCGGTAAAGCAGGGGACCTGTCAGGCGGGCAGTACGACGACGAACCGCTGCGGCTCCTCGCCCTCAGACTCGCTGCGCAGGCCGGCGGACTTGACCGCGTCGTGCACGACCTTGCGCTCGAACGGGGTCATCGGCTTGAGCTTCACGGGCTCACCGGTGTTCTTCACCTCGGTGGCGGCCTTGGCGCCCAGCTCGGAGAGCTCAGCACGCTTCTTGGCCCGGTAGCCGGCGATGTCGAGCATCAGTCGGCTGCGGTCACCGGTCTCCCGGTGCACGGCCAGGCGGGTCAGCTCCTGGAGCGCCTCCAGCACCTCGCCGTCACGGCCGACCAGCTTCTGCAGGTCGCGGCCGCCCGCGTCGCTGATGATCGACACAGAGGCGCGGTCGGCCTCGACGTCCATGTCGATGTCGCCGTCGAGGTCGGCGATGTCCAGCAGACCTTCGAGGTAGTCCGCCGCGATCTCACCCTCCTGCTCCAGGCGGGTGAGGGTGTCTGCACCCTCGGCAGCGGCGGAGGTGGTGCCTTCCGTCACGGGATGGGCTCCTTCTTACTTCTTGGACGGGGACTTGGGGCGCTGCGGGCCGCCCTTGCGCTGACCGGATTGGGCCCTGCTTCGGCCGTTGGATCCGGCCTTCGGAGCCTGCGCGGCGGCGGGCTTCGCGCCTCGCGGCTCGTCGGACTTCTCCAGCGAGGTCGTCTTCTCCGCAGCGTCCGACTTCTCCGGCACGTCCGACGGAGAGTCGCCGGCCGCCTTCAGGGCGCCGGACTGGCGCTGGGCCTTGGTCTGGCGCTTGGGCTGCTGGCGCTTGGCGGCGCCGGTGGTCGTGACGCCGTCCTCGGTCACCGCGTCGGCCTGGGCCTCGCCCTTCACCACGTTGCCGTCGGCCTGGGCCACAAGGCCCGCCTTGGTCAGCGCGTTGATGAACTTGCGCTCGAACTCGTTGCGGTCACGGCCCTTGGCGACGATCGCCTTGATGATCGTCTTCTCGCTGCGCCGACGCGCCTTGCCGTGGTGCGTGACGTGGTGGGTGAGGCGCTCCAGGTAGGCGGCCTGGGCCTTGGAACCCGGGGTGGGGTTGTTGCGGATGACGTACATCTGCTGACCCATGGTCCACACGTTGGTGGTCAGCCAGTAGACGAGAACACCGACCGGGAAGTTGATGCCGAAGACGGCGAACATGACCGGGAAGACGTACATCAGCATCTTCTGCTGCTGCATGAACGGCGTCTTGACCGTGGTGTCGACGTTCTTCGTCATCAGCTGGCGCTGCGTGTAGAACTGCGACGCCGACATCAGAACGATCATGACGGCGGTGACGATCCGGACGTCGGTGAGGGAGGCGCCGAGCGCCTCCACCTTCGCGGAACCGTCCGTGAACTTCGCGGCGAGCGGGGCACCGAAGATGTGGGCCTTACGGGCGCTGGCGAGCAGCGACTCGTTGATGACGCCGATCGTGGTGCCCGTCGCGATGCCGTTGAGCACGTGGTACAGGGCGAAGAAGAACGGGGACTGCGCCAGGATGGGAAGGCACGAGGAGAGCGGGTTGGTACCCGACTCCTTGTACAGCTTCATCATCTCTTCGGACTGGCGCTGCTTGTCGTTCTTGTAGCGCTCCTGGATCTTCTTCATCTCGGGCTGGAGCGTCTGCATCGCCCGGGTCGCCTTGATCTGCTTCACGAAGAGCGGGATCAGGCAGATGCGGATCAGGATCACCAGGGACACGATGGACAAGCCCCAGGCCCAGCCCGTGTCGGGACCGAAGATCTTCCCGTACACCGAGTGGAACTGGACGATGACCCATGAAACGGGTGTCGTGATGAAGCTGAAAAGACTGGCAATCGTGTCCACTAATCATGCTCCTTGGGCATGGGACGAGGTCTCTGCGGCCGGGCTCGAAGGAACCCCGGTGGGAGGCTTCCCCTCGGTGGCCGAGGCGGCGGAGGGCCCGCCCCTGCGTGCACGCCAGGCGTCACGCAGCATTTCGTGCCACCGCGGGCGCTTGCGCGGCGGAACATGGTCCACACCACCGAGCGACCACGGGTTGCACCGCAGGATGCGCCAGGCGGTCAGTGCCGTTCCCTTGATCGCACCGTGCCGGTCGATGGCCGTGTAGCCGTAGTGGGAACACGACGGGTAGTACTTGCACACCGGCCCGAGCAATGGACTGATCGTCCACTGGTACAGCTTGATCAGAGCCAGCAGCGGGTACTTCATCGCGCGCCCCCTCCCAGCAGCCGTTCGATGGCGGCATCCAGGTCTTGGGCCAGCTGTGCATGGTCGGCGTCACCCGCTCCGGGCAGCGCTCGTACGACTACCAGGCTACCGGGGGGGAACAGGGCGACTCGGTCACGCATCAGATGGCGAAGTCTGCGCTTCACTGTGTTGCGCACGACCGCGCCACCCACGGCCTTGCTCACGACGAAACCCGCACGCGTCGGGGGAGCGCTCTCCCCAGGCGCGTGCGGGTCCGTGGCACCGCTACGAAAGTGGACGACGAGGGACGGGCGACCGGCCCGGCGCCCCCGTCGTACCGCGGTCGCGAAGTCCTCGCGCCGCCTCAGCCGATGCTCGGTAGGCAGCACGACGTCATGACCTGATCGGATCAGGCGGACAGGCTGGCGCGACCCTTTGCACGACGGTTCGCAAGAATCGCGCGGCCGGCACGGGTGCGCATCCGCAGGCGGAAGCCGTGGGTCTTGGCGCGACGACGGTTGTTCGGCTGGAAGGTGCGCTTGCTCACTCGGGGGCTCCAGAAATCAAATCGGTGTGGCGGGTGCCGTCCTGGCTGTCACCGTGCGCCCACGAGTAGCTCGTATCACGCCCGAGTGCACCGCTTCCCGATCACCTTCAGCGATCTGTGCCCATCGGAGGCAGGCGGCAGCAGCCATCGACAACTCGACCTGGTTACGGTACGCGGGGCTACGCCATTCGGTCAAACCAGCAGTCACGGAGAGACACTGTCCACAGGCTGGGGACAACAACTTGAACCGCAGCCGCCACGCTGACTACCGTGGCTGAACTCCGATTCGTTCCTTTATCCCCGCCCGACCTGATTTTCATCCCGACCCGTCCTCGAACCACACGTTCGTGGGACCTGTGAGAGAGCGTGCCCTGTGGCTGACGTACCTGCCGATCTTGCCGCAGTGTGGCCACGAGTACTGGAGCAGCTCCTCGGTGAGGGCCGCGGTCAGGGTGTGGAGACGAAGGACGAGCACTGGATCCGGCGCTGCCAGCCGCTCGCGCTGGTCGCGGACACCGCTCTGCTCGCCGTGCCGAACGAATTCGCGAAGAACGTACTGGAGGGCCGTCTCGCACCGATCGTCAGCGAGAGCCTGACCCGTGAGTGCGGCCGCCCGATCCGGATCGCGATCACCGTGGACGAGTCCGCGGGCGAGCCCCCGGCCCCGCCGCCACCTCCCGTCCAGAAACAGCGCTACGAGGAAACCGAGCTTCCGCCGGCACCGCAGTACGACGGCGGATACGGCCGGCACCGCGCCGAGCACCGGCCCGAGCCCCACCCCGACCAGGGCGGCCGCGACGCCGGCCGGGACGCCGGCCGCGACCAGCTGCCCACCGCCCGCCCGGCCTACCCCTCCGAGTACCAGCGCCCCGAACCCGGCGCCTGGCCGCGCCCGGGACAGGACGAGTACAGCTGGCAGCAGCCGCGGCTCGGCTTCCCCGAACGCGACCCCTACGCCTCGCCGGCCCAGGACTCCTACCGCTCGGACGGCTACGGCGACTCCTACTCCCAGGAGTACCGCCCGCAGCAGCCGATGGACCGGCCGTCCTACGAACAGCAGCGCGCCGAGTACGAACCGCCGCGCCCCGAGTACGACCGCCCGGACTACGACCGTCCCGACTACGACCAGCGGGACACCGGACGCCGTGAGCCGCCCGGCCCCTCGGGCGGGCCGGGCCAGGGCCACCGCGGCGGCACCGGACGCCAGGACCTGCCGGGCGGGGGCGCGCCGGGCCCGCTGGGCGCCAAGCCCGCGCCGGCGACGGGTCCCGGCGAACCGACCGCCCGACTGAACCCCAAGTACCTCTTCGACACGTTCGTCATCGGCGCCTCCAACCGCTTCGCCCACGCGGCCGCGGTGGCCGTCGCCGAGGCACCCGCGAAGGCGTACAACCCGCTCTTCATCTACGGCGAGTCGGGCCTCGGCAAGACGCACCTGCTGCACGCGATCGGGCACTACGCGCGAAGCCTCTACCCCGGCACCCGCGTGCGGTACGTGAGCTCGGAGGAGTTCACCAACGAGTTCATCAACTCCATCCGCGACGGCAAGGGCGACAGCTTCCGCAAGCGCTACCGCGAGATGGACATCCTGCTCGTCGACGACATCCAGTTCCTCGCGGACAAGGAGTCGACGCAGGAGGAGTTCTTCCACACCTTCAACACGCTCCACAACGCGAACAAGCAGATCGTGCTGTCCAGTGACCGGCCGCCGAAGCAGCTGGTCACGCTGGAGGACCGGCTGCGGAACCGTTTCGAGTGGGGTCTGATCACCGACGTGCAGCCGCCGGAGCTGGAGACGCGTATCGCGATCCTCCGCAAGAAGGCGGTGCAGGAGCAGCTGAACGCGCCGCCGGAGGTGCTGGAGTTCATCGCCTCCCGCATCTCGCGCAACATCCGCGAGCTGGAGGGCGCGCTGATCCGGGTGACGGCGTTCGCGTCGCTCAACCGGCAGCCGGTCGATCTCGGGCTGACGGAGATCGTCCTCAAGGACCTGATCCCGGGCGGCCAGGACACGACGCCCGAGATCACCGCCACGGCCATCATGGCGTCGACCGCCGACTACTTCGGCCTCACCGTCGAGGACCTGTGCGGCAGCTCACGCGGACGGCAGCTGGTCACGGCGCGGCAGATCGCCATGTACCTGTGCCGGGAGCTGACCGACCTGTCGCTGCCGAAGATCGGGGCGCAGTTCGGCAACCGGGACCACACGACCGTGATGCACGCCGACCGGAAGATCCGGGCGCTGATGGCGGAGCGGCGGTCGATCTACAACCAGGTGACGGAGCTGACGAACCGGATCAAGAACGGGTAGCGGTCCAGCCGACGGTTCCACGGCGTTCAGGGCGCCCTCGGGAGTCATCCCGAGGGCGCCCTTTCGGCGTCCTGAGGGCGGTTCGGGAGGGGGTCGCCGCCGCCCGGTGGGGGCTTGTCGCGCGGTTCCCCGCGCCTCTGATGGGTCGCGTCAGCTGAACGAGGCCGCGAGCAGGGGCCCCTCGCTGTTCGATTACCGGCCTGGTTACGGCCGTCCTCCACAGATTTGCCGACTTTCTTGCGTCCACACCCTGGGGACTGTGAGGTTGTCCCGAACGTCGTCCACAGGCTGGGGGTCGGGCGGACATCGAGGCAGCTCAGGTGCCTGTGGAATCGTGGACGACGGATATCCACAGACTGTGGACGACGGAATGATCCACAGCCTGTGCATGATGTTGTCCACCGTCGACCCACAGGCTGAGGGGCAGTTGTCCCCAGCATCCACCACCTTCTCCACATGGCTGTCCACTGTTCGGCAACGCGACGCGCCCGCTCACCGCGTCGAGTGAAAGGCGTCACATGAAGGTGCCAGGTTGGGCTGTGGGAAAGGTGGGTAAAGCTGGGGACGGCGTTGGGGAGAAGTCACCTCAGGCTGTGCACGGTGTGTGCAGAACTTTCTGTTCTCCACAGAGACACCCCGTTGTCCACCGGCTCCGCCCACAGGGGCAGTGGACAAAATCTCGGCCCTGAGCTGGGAAAACGAGGTTATCCACGGTATCCACAGCCCCTACTACTACTCCCAACTAGAGAGAGCTGGGAATCCGTTTCGAAGAGGGGCCTGTGCACAACTCGCTCTTCGGCCCTTGACCGCGCCTCGTCACGACTTGACCGCGACGGGCACCAGCTGTCAGTGCGGTGCGTCAGACTGGTCCCCGGTGTTCTTCCCCTCCCCGGGGCTCACGACACCGAGTCAGACGACGAAGGCGAAGCAGGGCGAGAAGCGCCGGCAACAGCAGGAGGCGGCTTAGGTGAAGATCCGGGTGGAACGCGACGTACTCGCGGAGGCAGTGGCCTGGGCGGCACGCAGCCTCCCGGCCCGTCCGCCGGCGCCGGTCCTCGCCGGCCTGCTCCTGAGGGCCGAGGACGGTCAGCTGAGCCTGTCCAGCTTCGACTACGAGGTGTCCGCGAGGGTCAGCGTCGAGACCGAGGTCGAGGAGGAGGGCACGGTCCTGGTCTCCGGCCGGCTGCTCGCCGACATCTGCCGTGCGCTCCCCAACCGGCCCGTGGAGATTTCCACAGACGGTGTACGGGCGACGGTGGTCTGTGGATCCTCGCGGTTCACGCTGCACACGCTGCCGGTGGAGGAGTACCCCTCGCTGCCGCAGATGCCGAACGCCACGGGCACGGTCCCCGGCGAGGTCTTCGCCTCCGCCGTCTCCCAGGTGGCCATCGCGGCCGGCCGTGACGACACGCTGCCGGTGCTGACCGGTGTGCGCATCGAGATCGAGGGCGACACGGTCACCCTGGCCTCCACCGACCGCTACCGCTTCGCGGTGCGTGAGTTCCTGTGGAAGCCGGAGAACCCGGAGACCTCCGCGGTGGCCCTGGTGCCCGCCAAGACGCTCCTGGACACCGCCAAGGCCCTCACGAGCGGCGACAGCGTCATCCTGGCGCTCTCCGGCTCCGGTGCGGGCGAGGGGCTGATCGGTTTCGAGGGCGCGGGCCGTCGTACGACCACGCGGCTGCTCGAAGGCGACCTGCCGAAGTACCGCACGCTGTTCCCGACCGAGTTCAACTCCGTCGCCGTGATCGAGACCGCCCCCTTCGTGGAGGCCGTCAAGCGCGTCGCGCTGGTCGCCGAGCGGAACACCCCGGTGCGGCTCAGCTTCGAGCAGGGTGTGCTGATCCTGGAGGCCGGTTCCAGCGACGACGCACAGGCTGTGGAAAGGGTGGACGCCCAGCTGGAGGGCGACGACATCTCGATCGCCTTCAACCCGACCTTCCTGCTCGACGGCCTGAGCGCGATCGACTCGCCGGTCGCCCAGCTGTCGTTCACGACGTCCACCAAGCCCGCGCTGCTCAGCGGCAAGCCGGCGCTGGACGCCGAGGCGGACGAGGCCTACAAGTACCTGATCATGCCGGTGCGTCTCAGCGGCTGAGTCGTCCACAGCTGTGCACGGTGCCGGGTGCCTCCTGTGGGTACCCGGCACCGTGGCGCGGTGGTTTGCCCCAGGTGAGCGCCTGTGCCCACAACTGTGCGCAATGGGCCGGGATTAGGCTCGGGTGCGGGCACGAACGTGCCTCTCCTGCCACACCGCGACCTAAGGAACAACTGATGGAGCTCGGTCTCGTCGGCCTCGGCAAGATGGGCGGCAACATGCGCGAGCGGATCCGCCGCGCGGGCCACACCGTCGTCGGATACGACCGCAACCCGGACCTCGCCGATGTCCACAGCCTGGAGGAGCTCGTGGGCAAGCTCAGCGGGCCCCGCGTGGTGTGGGTGATGGTCCCGGCCGGGGCCCCGACCCAGTCCACCGTCGACGAGCTGGCCGAGCTGCTGGAGCCCGGCGACGTGGTCGTCGACGGCGGCAACTCGCGCTGGACGGACGACGAGCGGCACGCCGAGGAGCTGGCGGCCAAGGGCATCGGCTTCGTCGACTGCGGGGTCTCCGGCGGCGTCTGGGGCCTGGAGAACGGCTACGCCCTGATGTACGGCGGTGACGCCGAGCACGTCGAGAAGGTGCGGCCCGTCTTCGACGCGCTGAAGCCCGCGGGCGACTTCGGTTCGGTGCACGCCGGCAAGGTCGGTGCGGGGCACTTCGCGAAGATGGTCCACAATGGCATCGAGTACGCGATGATGCAGGCCTACGCTGAGGGCTGGGAGCTCTTGGAGAAGGTCGACTCCGTCACGGACGTGCGCGAGGTCTTCCGCTCCTGGCAGGAGGGCACCGTCATCCGTTCCTGGCTGCTCGACCTCGCGGTGAACGCCCTCGACGAGGACGAGCACCTGGACCGGCTGAAGGGTTTCGCCCAGGACTCCGGCGAGGGCCGGTGGACCGTGGAGGCCGCGATAGACAACGCGGTGCCGCTGCCCGCGATCACCGCCTCGCTGTTCGCGCGGTTCGCGTCCCGCCAGGACGACTCGCCGCAGATGAAGATGATCGCCGCGCTGCGCAACCAGTTCGGCGGCCACGCCGTAGAGGCGAAGTAACACCAGGCAGAGACGAAGCAGCAGGCACGGGGAGGTCGGCGAAACAACCATGCACGTCACGCATCTGTCGCTGGCCGACTTCCGCTCCTACGCCCGGGTCGAGGTCCCGCTCGACCCGGGCGTCACCGCCTTCGTCGGTCCCAACGGCCAGGGCAAGACCAACCTGGTCGAGGCCGTCGGCTACCTCGCCACCCTCGGCAGCCACCGGGTCGCCACCGACGCTCCCCTGATCCGCATGGGCGCCGAGCGCGCGGTCGTCCGGGCGCAGGTCAGGCAGGGCGACCGGCAGCAGCTGGTGGAGCTGGAGCTGAATCCCGGCAAGTCCAACCGCGCCCGCATCAACCGGTCTTCGCAGGTCAGGCCGCGGGACGTGCTGGGGATCGTACGGACCGTGCTGTTCGCGCCGGAGGACCTCGCCCTGGTGAAGGGTGATCCCGGGGAGCGGCGGCGGTTCCTCGACGAGCTGATCACGGCTCGTTCCCCGCGGATGGCCGGGGTGCGGTCCGACTACGAGCGCGTCCTCAAGCAGCGGAACACCCTGTTGAAGTCGGCGGCGCTGGCCCGGCGGCACGGCGGGCGTGCCATGGACCTGTCCACGCTGGACGTGTGGGACCAGCACCTCGCGCGGGCCGGCGCCGAGCTGTTCGCGCAGCGGCTGGACCTGATCGCCGCGCTCCAGCCGCTCGCCGACAAGGCGTACGAGCAATTGGCGCCGGGGGGCGGTCCGATAGCGCTGGAGTACAAGCCGTCGGCGCCGGGTGAGGCGCACGCGCGCGAGGATCTCTACGGCCAGCTGATGGCGGCGCTCGCGGACGCCCGCAAGCAGGAGATCGAGCGGGGGGTGACCCTGGTCGGGCCGCACCGCGACGACCTGGTGCTCAAGCTGGGGCAGCTGCCCGCCAAGGGGTACGCGTCGCACGGGGAGTCGTGGTCGTACGCGCTGGCGCTGCGCCTCGCGTCGTACGACCTGCTGCGCGCGGAGGGCAACGAGCCGGTGCTGGTGCTCGACGACGTGTTCGCCGAGCTGGACGCCAGGCGCCGTGAGCGGCTGGCGGAGCTGGTCGCGCCCGGCGAGCAGGTGCTGGTCACCGCGGCTGTGGACGACGACGTACCGCATGTGCTCGCGGGTGCGCGGTACGCGGTGGCGGACGGGACGGTGGAGCGCGTATGAGCACCGAGGGACCTGCTCCCGGCAGGGAGCCGGCCGGCGTCGACCTCGCGCGGGTGGCGCTCAGGGCGGCGAAGGAGGCGGCACGCGCGCGGGGTGACGCGGCGCAGCAGAAGAAGCAGGCGCGGCGTGGTGGTCTGCGCTCCGGCGCGCGCGCCGACGGCCGTGACCCCATGGCGCTCGGGTCCGCCATCAACCGGCTCATCACGGAGCGCGGGTGGGAGGCGCCGGCCGCGGTGGGCGGCGTGATGGGCCGTTGGCCGCAGATCGTCGGTGAGGACCTTGCCAAGCACTGTGTGCCGCAGCGGTACGACGAGGACGAGCGGGTGCTGGTGGTGCAGTGCGACTCGACCGCGTGGGCGACCCAGCTGAGGCATCTCGCGCCCGCGCTGGTGGCGCGTCTGAACGAGGACCTGGGGCACGGCAGGGTCCGGGTGATCAAGGTGCTGAATCCGGGGGGTCCGGTGCGGCGCTACGGTCCGCTGCGCGCCCCTGGGAGCACGGGTCCGGGCGATACCTACGGGTGACTTACGTCACGCTCGCAGCCGGGTGCGGTGCCGTCGTGCGGCTCTCCCGGCCGGTCGTCGTACAAGCGCACGCGGTTGCGAATCGCGACCTGACCCCGGAGTAGCCAAGGGTTGACAGCTGGAAGCGCTGAGTGCCGCCGTGAGCCTCTTGGAGCCCCCATCCGTATATCGGGAGTCGGCGGAGGCGGGTTCAGGGCGGCACATGCGGACTCAGGTACCGGCAAACCCCCATCACTGTCGGCGCTACCGGTAGACTGGGAGACAATCCCGCCCCGAACGTGGGGACCGTCCGGGAAAAGCTGAGCAACGCTGATCAAGGCTTACCAACGCAACATGCCGCAGCCGCTCCGGCAGCCCTCGTCACGGGGGTGACCCCCAGGAGTCCGGCTCGTGCTGTGCCAGTGCCAGAAAGGGCGCTTCGTGGCCGATTCCGGCAACCCCAACGAGAACATCCCGTCCACCGACGCCGGCGCGAACGGTGAGGTCACCGCCTCGTACGACGCCAGCGCCATCACCGTGCTCGAAGGGCTGGACGCGGTCCGCAAGCGACCCGGTATGTACATCGGTTCCACCGGTGAGCGCGGTCTGCACCACCTGGTCTACGAGGTCGTGGACAACTCCGTCGACGAGGCTCTGGCGGGTCACGCGGACACCATCGACGTGACGATCCTGGCCGACGGCGGCGTGCGCGTCGTCGACAACGGCCGCGGCATCCCGGTCGGCATCGTGGCGTCCGAGGGCAAGCCGGCCGTCGAGGTCGTGCTGACCGTGCTGCACGCGGGCGGCAAGTTCGGCGGCGGCGGCTACGCGGTCTCCGGCGGTCTGCACGGTGTGGGCGTGTCCGTCGTGAACGCGCTGTCCTCCCGGGTGTCCGTCGAGATCAGGACCGACGGTCACCGCTGGACGCAGGACTACAAGCTGGGCGTCCCGACGGCTCCGCTGGCGCAGCACGAGGAGACGAGCGAGACCGGCACCTCGGTCACGTTCTGGGCGGACCCGGACATCTTCGAGACCACCGAGTACTCCTTCGAGACGCTCTCGCGGCGCTTCCAGGAGATGGCGTTCCTCAACAAGGGCCTGACCATCCGGCTCACGGACGAGCGTGAGTCTGCGAAGGCCGTCGCCGGGGCGGACGAGGCGGGCGCGGACGAGAAGTCCGAGGTCAAGACGGTCACGTACCACTACGAGGGCGGCATCGTCGACTTCGTGAAGTACCTCAACTCCCGCAAGGGGGACGTGGTGCACCAGACCGTGATCGACCTGGAGGCCGAGGACCGGGACAAGAGCCTGTCCCTCGAGGTCGCCATGCAGTGGAACAGCGGCTACAGCGAGGGCGTGTACTCGTTCGCCAACATCATCCACACGCATGAGGGCGGTACTCACGAGGAGGGCTTCCGGGCGGCGCTGACCTCGCTGATCAACAAGTACGCGCGCGACAAGAAGCTGCTCCGCGAGAAGGACGACAACCTCACCGGTGACGACATCCGCGAGGGCCTGACCGCGATCATCTCGGTCAAGCTGAGCGAGCCGCAGTTCGAGGGCCAGACGAAGACCAAGCTGGGCAACACGGAGGCCAAGACCTTCGTGCAGAAGGCGGTCTACGAGCACCTGAACGACTGGCTGGACCGCAACCCGGTGGAGGCCGCGGACATCGTCCGCAAGGGCATCCAGGCGGCCACCGCGCGCGTGGCGGCCCGCAAGGCGCGCGACCTCACCCGCCGCAAGGGCCTGCTGGAGAGCGCTTCGCTGCCGGGCAAGCTCTCCGACTGCCAGTCGAACGACCCCACCAAGTGCGAGATCTTCATCGTCGAGGGTGACTCCGCGGGCGGCTCGGCCAAGTCCGGTCGCAACCCGCAGTACCAGGCGATCCTCCCGATCCGGGGCAAGATCCTCAACGTCGAGAAGGCGCGGATCGACAAGATCCTGCAGAACCAGGAGATCCAGGCGCTGATCTCCGCGTTCGGCACCGGCGTGCACGAGGACTTCGACATCTCGAAGCTCCGCTATCACAAGATCATCCTGATGGCGGACGCCGACGTCGACGGTCAGCACATCAACACCCTGCTGCTGACCTTCCTGTTCCGCTTCATGCGGCCGCTGGTCGAGGCCGGCCACGTGTTCCTGTCGCGGCCCCCGCTCTACAAGATCAAGTGGGGCCGGGACGAGGTCGAGTACGCGTACTCGGACCGCGAGCGCGACGCCCTCCTGGAGCTGGGCCGGCAGCGCGGCAAGCGGGTCCGCGAGGACTCGATCCAGCGCTTCAAGGGTCTCGGCGAGATGAACGCCGAGGAGCTGCGCGTGACCACGATGGACGTCGACCACCGCGTCCTCGGCCAGGTCACCCTCGACGACGCCGCCCAGGCCGACGACCTGTTCTCGGTGCTGATGGGCGAGGACGTCGAGGCCCGCCGCCAGTTCATCCAGCGCAACGCCAAGGACGTCCGCTTCCTCGACATCTGAGTCGGTCTCAGCTGACCGCACCAGGAAGGATCTTCACCAGCAATGGCCGACGAGAACACTCCTGTCACCCCTGAAGAGGGCGGCGACGTCGTGATGCGGATCGAGCCCGTCGGGCTCGAGACGGAGATGCAGCGCTCGTACCTCGACTACGCGATGTCCGTCATCGTCTCCCGTGCGCTGCCGGACGTCCGGGACGGTCTCAAGCCCGTCCACCGGCGCGTGCTGTACGCGATGTACGACGGCGGCTACCGCCCGGAGCGCGGCTTCTACAAGTGCGCCCGTGTCGTCGGCGACGTCATGGGCAACTACCACCCGCACGGCGACTCCTCCATCTACGACGCCCTGGTCCGCCTGGCCCAGCCCTGGTCGATGCGCATGCCGCTGGTCGACTCCAACGGCAACTTCGGCTCCCCGGGCAACGACCCGGCGGCCGCCATGCGGTACACCGAGTGCAAGATGGCGCCGCTGTCGATGGAGATGGTCCGCGACATCGACGAGGAGACCGTCGACTTCACGGACAACTACGACGGCCGCTCCCAGGAGCCGACCGTCCTGCCGTCCCGCTTCCCGAACCTGCTGATCAACGGCTCCGCCGGCATCGCGGTCGGCATGGCCACCAACATCCCGCCGCACAACCTGCGCGAGGTCGCGGCGGGCGCCCAGTGGTACCTGGAGAACCCGGAGGCCTCCCACGAGGAGCTGCTGGACGCGCTGATCGAGCGGATCAAGGGCCCGGACTTCCCGACCGGCGCGCTGGTCGTCGGCCGCAAGGGCATCGAGGAGGCGTACCGCACCGGCCGTGGCTCGATCACCATGCGCGCGGTCGTCGAGGTCGAGGAGATCCAGAACCGCCAGTGCCTGGTGGTCACGGAGCTGCCGTACCAGGTGAACCCGGACAACCTCGCGCAGAAGATCGCCGACCTGGTCAAGGACGGCAAGGTCGGCGGCATCGCGGACGTCCGTGACGAGACCTCGTCGCGTACCGGCCAGCGCCTGGTCATCGTGCTGAAGCGGGACGCGGTCGCCAAGGTCGTCCTGAACAACCTGTACAAGCACACCGATCTGCAGACCAACTTCGGCGCCAACATGCTGGCCCTGGTCGACGGCGTGCCGCGCACCCTCTCGCTGGACGCGTTCATCCGGCACTGGGTGACGCACCAGATCGAGGTCATCGTCCGCCGGACGCGCTTCCGGCTGCGCAAGGCCGAGGAGCGGGCGCACATCCTGCGCGGCCTGCTCAAGGCGCTGGACGCGATCGACGAGGTCATCGCGCTGATCCGGGCCAGTGACACGGTCGAGATCGCGCGTACGGGCCTGATGGAGCTCCTGGAGATCGACGAGATCCAGGCGAACGCCATCCTGGAGATGCAGCTGCGCCGGCTGGCCGCCCTGGAGCGCCAGAAGATCATCCAGGAGCACGACGAACTCCAGGCGAAGATCACCGAGTACAACGCGATCCTGGCCTCGCCGGTGCGCCAGCGGGGCATCGTCAGCGCCGAGCTCGCCGCGATCGTGGAGAAGTTCGGCGACGACCGCAAGACCATGCTGGTGCCCTACGACGGTGACATGTCCATCGAGGACCTGATCGCCGAGGAGGACATCGTCGTCACGGTCTCGCGCGGCGGGTACGTCAAGCGCACCAAGACCGTCGACTACCGGGCGCAGAAGCGCGGCGGCAAGGGCGTGCGCGGCACGAAGCTGAAGGAAGACGACATCGTCGACCACTTCTTCGTCTCCACCACGCACCACTGGCTGCTGTTCTTCACCAACAAGGGCCGGGTCTACCGGGCGAAGGCGTACGAGCTGCCGGACGCGGGCCGGGACGCACGCGGTCAGCACGTGGCCAACCTGCTGGCCTTCCAGCCGGACGAGGCGATCGCCGAGATCCTCGCGATCCGGGACTACGACGCGGCCGACTACCTGGTGCTCGCCACCAAGGCCGGTCTGGTCAAGAAGACGCCTCTGAAGGATTACGATTCGCCTCGCTCCGGCGGTGTGATCGCGATCAATCTGCGGGAGCGTGAGGACGGCTCCGACGACGAACTGATCGGTGCCGAACTGGTCTCTGCGGACGATGATCTGCTGCTGATCAGCAAGAAGGCACAGTCGATCAGGTTCACCGCCTCCGACGACACTCTGCGTCCCATGGGCCGGGCCACCTCCGGTGTCAAGGGCATGAGTTTCCGCGAGGGTGATGAACTTCTGTCGATGAATGTTGTTCGACCCGGTACGTTCGTGTTCACTGCCACCGACGGGGGGTACGCGAAGCGGACCCGTGTCGACGAGTACCGCGTCCAGGGCCGCGGCGGCCTCGGCATCAAGGCCGCCAAGATCGTGGAGGACCGCGGTTCGCTGGTCGGCGCGCTGATCGTCGAGGAGAACGACGAGATCCTCGCCATCACCCTGTCCGGCGGTGTGATTCGCACGCGAGTCAGCGAGGTCAGGGAGACGGGCCGTGACACCATGGGCGTCCAACTGATCAACCTGGGCAAGCGCGATGCCGTCGTCGGTATCGCACGTAACGCCGAGGCCGGCAGCGAGGCGGAGGAAGTCGACGGCGAGGACGCCGTGGACGAGTCCGCCGAGGGTGTCGCGACCAGCGGCACGGACGAGGGTGAGGCGCCCTCGGCCGAGTAGGCACGAGGAGTGAGTCATCGTGAGCGGAGCCACGGGCGCCGGATCGGCCGGTACCTCTACGGGTACGGATGCGGACGGCGGCGGCCGTGGCTCCGCCGCGTCCGGCGGGGGCGGTGCGGCGCAGCCGCAGCAGGCGGACACGCACACCACCCAGCTGAAGGCGATCAAGGCGCCCACGAAGGCGGCCGCGCCGGACGGGCAGGGAACCCAGGGGGGAACCGTGACCGACAGCCGAGGACCGGGTGCGCCGGGGTCCCAGCCGGCGCCCGCGAAGTCGCCGCAGCAGGCCCCTTCCCCGCTGCCCGGGGAACGGCGCACGGAGCAGGCAGCGGGGCCGTACCACCCGCCGCAGGCCTACCCGGCGGCGGAGGCCGCGCAGGCGCCCGCGGGAGCGGTACGACGGCCCCGCACCGGCGCCGGTACGCGCACCGCGCCGCGCACCCGCAAGGCCCGGCTGCGGGTCGCCAAGGCCGACCCGTGGTCGGTGATGAAGGTCAGCTTCCTGCTCTCCATCGCGCTGGGCATCTGCTCGATCGTGGCGGCCGCGGTGCTGTGGATGGTGCTGGACGCCATGGGGGTGTTCTCGACGGTCGGCGGCACGATCTCGGAGGCGACCGGCTCCAACGAGTCGAACGGCTTCGACCTCCAGTCGTTCCTGTCCCTGCCGCACGTCCTGATGTTCACGGCGATCATCGCGGTCATCGACGTCGTCCTGGCGACGGCGCTGGCGACCCTCGGCGCGTTCATCTACAACCTCTCCGCGGGCTTCGTCGGCGGTGTCGAGCTGACCTTGGCCGAGGACGAGTAACCGGGATTCAAACCTCTGCTGTCGGTCCCCCGACAACCGATTTTGGGACTGCCCCGGTCGTGCGCTAATCTTCAGGAGTCAGCGCGCGGGACACACACCGCACAGCGCGGCGGGGCTATAGCTCAGTTGGTTAGAGCGCATCCCTGATAAGGATGAGGCCACAGGTTCAAATCCTGTTAGCCCCACCAGCGAGAAGACCCCCGGTCCATCAGGACCGGGGGTCTTCTGCGTTCGGTCTCCGCGGTTGGTCTCCGCGGTTGGTCGTGCGGGTGGGGGGGGCAAGCAAAAACCCGACCGCTGGCGACGGGGGATGCACCAGCGATCGGGCTGTGTCCAGCGTAACAAGGTGGCCTGTGCGGTGGGAGTCAACTTCTCGGCCGTTTTGAGCAGTTGTGATCGGGATCACTCATGCGTGGTCATGGATGGGTGTGGATCAGTCGTGGCAGGGCGGGTCGTAGGTGAGGCGGGGGAGGTACTCGCGCCATCTGGCCGGGGTGAGGACGTTGCGGGTGGCCGAGCAGATGCGGGTGACCGCCTGGTCGACGTCCAGGCTCCACAGGCGGACCGTGTCGGCGCCGCTGGAGACGCCCAGCATGTCGCTCCGCGGGCCGAAGGAGAGGAAGTTGCCGGTCTTGGCGTTGGGGCTCATCGACTGGCCGATGGGGTGGGCGGAACCGGGGTCGGAGACGCTCCACAGGCGGACCGTGTTGTCGTTGCCGCCGCTGGCCAGGGTCCTGCCGTCCCGGCTGAAGGTCAGGGAGACGACGGCCTCCGTGTGGCCGGTGAGGACCGCGGCCAGCCGGGTCGCGTGCGCCGGGTCGGAGACGTTCCACAGCCGGACCGTGTCGTCGTCGCTGCCGCTGGCCAGGGTGTGCCCGTCGGGGCTGTAGGCCAGGGTGTTGATGGGGCCCAGATGGCCGGTGAGCGGGGTGCCGAGGGCTTTGGCGTGCGCCGGGTCGGAGACGTCCCACAGGCGCACCGTGCCGTCCGCGCTGCCGCTGGCCAGGGTCCGGCCGTCCGGGCTGAAGACGAGCGCGTTGACATAGCCGGTGTGGCCCCTCAGGGGTGCGCCGAGGCGCCTGGGCCGGGCCGGGTCCGAGATGTCCAGGAGCTGGACGGTGCGGTCGTCGTGGTCGGCGGCCACGGTGTGCCCGTCGGGGCTCAGCGCCAGCGCCTCGGAGCCCGCGTACCGGGTGTCCAGCCGGATCGGTTCGCCGTACTGGGCGGGGTGCGCCGGGTCGGAGACGTTCCACAGCTGTACCCAGTTGACGTTGTTCTCGCCGGTCAGGATGACCAGGGTGCGGCCGTCGCGGGTGAAGACCATCGAACGCAGGTCCCGCCACCCGGTCCGGAACGGTTCGCCGAGGGCCCTCGGCCGCGCCGGATCCGAGATGTTCCACAGCCGCATCCGGCTGTCGCCGCCACCGGTGGCGAGGACGCGTCCGTCCGGGCTGAACGTCCCCGCCTCACCGATCATGTCCGCCCCCGGGACCGACCACAGCCGCACCTTGCCGTCGCCGCTGCCGGTGGCGAGGGTGTGCCCGTCCGGGCTCCAGCCCACGGCGTACATCTCGCCGCTGCTCCCCGCGAGCGGCTCGCCCACCTGGGAGGGGAACGCCGGGTTGTCGACGTTCCACAGGCTGGCCGTGGAGTCGGCGCTGCCCGCCGCGAGCATCGAGCCGTCGGGACTGAAGGCCACCGACCAGACGGGCCCGGTGTGGCCGGTGAGCGGTCCGCCCAGGGCCTTGGCGTGCGCCCGGTCGGAGACGTCCCACAGCCGCACGGTGTCGTCCTTGCTGCCGCTGGCCAGGGTCCGGCCGTCCGGGCTGAAGGCCACGGAGTGCACGGTCATGGAGTGGCCGAGCAGCGGGACGCCGACATGTTCGGGGTGCCGGACGTCGGAGACGTCGTAGAGCAGGATCGCGTTGTCGTCGCTGCCGGCCGCGAGCGTGTGGCCGTCCGGGCTGAACGCGATGGAGCGCACCGCCTCGGTGTGGCCGGTGAGCGTGCCCAGCGACGCGGGGTGACGCGGGTCGCGCACGTTCCACAGGCGGACGGTGTGGTCCTCGTCCGCCGTGGCGAGGGTCCGGCCGTCCGGGCTGAAGGCGGCCAGGTACACGGTGCCGTCGTGGCCGTTCAGGGGTGAGCCCAGGAGGGTGGGGTGCTTCGGGTCGGAGAGGTCCCACAGGCGGACGGTGCCGTCGTCTCCGGCGCTGGCCAGGGTCTTGCCGTCCGGGCTGAAGACCGCGCTGGAGACCCAGCTGGTGTGGCCGCGCAGTGGTGTGCCCAGGGGTGCGGGCCGGGTCGGGTCGCTGACGTCCCACAGCCGGACCGTGCGGTCGTAGGCGGCGGTGGCCAGGATCTTGCCGTCGGGGCTGAAGGAGGTCAGGTAGACGGCGCCGGTGTGACCGAGGAGAGGAGTGGCGAGGGGCGCGTTCACGATCGATATCAGGCGGTTGGCGGCGCCCTCGTCGTCCTGGCGCAGCCGGTGTGCGACCAGGTCCAGCTGGGCGGAGAGCGACGGATCCGAGTACTGGAACCGGTCGGCCTCCGCGACCACCTGCTCGAACACCGCGTCGTCCCGCTGCTGCCGGGCGACCACCGCGGAACCTGCGGCCAGCACCGCGAGCACGACCAGTGCCGACACCGCGGCCCGGCTGAGCCAGACCGTCCGCCGGCGCAGCCGCACCGAGGCGGCCAGGAACTCCACCGCGCTGCGGGTCAGGAAGGTGTCACCGGCCGACTTCGCCCAGGCGTGGGCCTGTTCGAGCCGTGAACCCCGGTAGAGAAGTGCGGAGTCGTGGTGCGACTCGTCCCAGGCCCGGCCGTCCTCCTCCAGCCGCTGGCGCAGCAGGTTGCCGTTGCGGTCCTCGTCCAGCCACTCGCGCAGCCGGGGCCAGGCGTGCAGCAGTGCCTCATGGGTGATCTCCACGGTGTCCGCGTCCAGCGTCACCAGCCGGGCCCGGACGAGGGCTTCGAGTGACTCCTCCGTCTTGTTCGGGTCGGTGGACTCGGCGGCCAGCTGACGCCGGGTGCCGCGTCTGCGGGTCGCCTGGGTGTCCTCGCCGAGCCGTACCAGGCGGAGCAGGAGCAGCCGGGCGGCGGTACGGGCGGCGGGATCGAGGCTGGACCAGGCGCGTTCGGCGGTCGCGGCGACGGCGCCCTGGATGCCGCCGGCCGCCCGGTAGCCGGCCAGGGTCAGCCGGCCCGCCTTGCGGCGCTGCCAGGTGGCGAGCAGGGCGTGGGAGAGGAGGGGGAGGACACCGGCGTCATGGGCGCCGCGCGGGCCGTCGGCGCTCACCTCACGGACGATCAGTTCGGCGAGACCCGGCTCCAGTTCCAGGCCCACCGCCTTGGCGGGACCGGTCACGGCCTCGCGCAGTTCGGCGGTGGTCAGCGGGCCGAGCACCATGTGCCGGTGCTGGAGCGCGTCGGCCAGCTCAGGGTAGCCGAGGCACTGCTCGTAGAAGTCGGCGCGGATACCGACGACGACCAGGGCGGGAGCCTGCCGGCCGGGAGCGGCGGAAGTGCTGGCGGCGTGCAGGAGGCGGACGAAGGCACGGCGGTCCGCCTCGTCGGCGCAGAGGGTGAAGGCTTCCTCGAACTGGTCCACGATCACGATCGGGCGGTGCGGAGGAGGGCCTTCGGGCGAAGGAGGGCCGTCGGGCGGCGGGGAGCCGTCGGGCGGCGGGGAGCCGTCTGCCGGAGGGGAGCCGTTGGCCCGGGAAGACCCGTCGGCCGGAGGGTCCGTGCCGGGCCTCGTGGGCCATGTTTCACGTGAAACATTCTCCGACTCCCGCCGGGCCCAGGCCGTGACCGCTTCCCGAACGGCGTCCAGGTCGTCCAGCTCCGTGAGGTCGGACAGCTGGGGTATGCGGCGGGTCAGTTCCTTCACCGGGTCCGGTCCCGGCACCAGTTGGAGGATCCTGGACGGGCGGCCCTCGTCGTCGGCGAGGGCGCCGTTCTGCAGTGCGGTGACCAGTCCGGCGTTCAGCAGCGAGGACTTTCCCGCGCCCGAGGCGCCGACGAGCATGACCAGACCTCCGGTCGCCTCCACCGAGCGGAGCTGGGCGACCAGGGCGTCGGTACTGCGTTCCCGGCCGAAGAACCAGCGGGCGTCCTCACGCCGGTAGGAGGCCAGACCCCGGTACGGGCAGACGCTGTCGATCGACGGCGCCGGGTCCGTCTCCTCGGCCGCTTCCGGCACGGCAGGCTCGGCGACCGGGTCCGCCACGGCCCGCTCCCACAGTTTCTGCCACTGCGTCAGGTCGTACAGCCCGGCGGAGACCGGCGCCGGTTGGACGCGACGGGCCTGCGGGATGAGGACGTGGAGTACGGCGGAGAGCGCCGCGAACTGTGCGGGGACGTTCTTCGCCCGTCTCCAGTCGCTGATCCGCTGGGCGGAGACCCGTACGGGCCGGCCCCGCTCGTCCACGCGCTGCAGCCGGTCGACCGCCTCGGCGACGCGCTTGAGCGGAGGATTGCCGGCCTCCTTGTACAGCAGCGCGAGACGTTCCGCGAAGGCCGTGCGTGCCCCGGCATCGGGACTCAAGGTGCTCCACCCCTTTACTTCCCCCGCTGCTGAACATCCGGACCGGAAAACTCACTTTATACGGCTGACCTGCGGCGAAGCCCTGAGGCGGATGTCCGGACCTCCTCAGATGTGCACCTCGACTGGCAGGATCTCGTTCCAGCAACGCGGTAATCGGGTGTCGCCCGACGGGCCGACCAGCTCAGCAGTCGCGGAGACAGCTCACGGCACCGCACGTTCTCGGTCACCTTCGCCCGGCGCGATCCTGCCGGAGTGACCGCACGACAGGAGCCGCTCTCGCCTGCCGAGCCGACCGTCGTCCTCAGGGGCGCGGTCCGATGTCACCCGCGCCGTTCGGCGCCGGTCCCCACGTGGGGAGGGACCGGCGCCGAACGGCACGGGGCCGGCGTGCGGCGCGGTCCGGCACGGCGTGTGATCCGTCGTGCCGACGGTGGCCTCAGGGCCGTATCCAGCCTGCCGCGCGTGCCGTTGCCGCCGCGTGTTCCTCAGCGGCCTGGGCCGCCGAGTTCAGAGCGGGGTTCTGTCCCGCCGCCGTACCGCCTGCCGCCGTCGCGGCCGCCCGGGACGCGGTGAGGGCGGCGCGCAGGGCCGTGGCCGCCGCGGGGCTGTCGTCCACGGCTTGGGCGACCTGTGCGGCCAGTGCCGCGGTGGCGGCGGCGTTGCGGGCGCAGCGGGCGGCTGCCGCCGGGTCGGATGCGGGGGCGTCCAGGGTGGTGAGGGACTGGGCCGACAGCCGGAGTGCGTTCGCGGCTCGGCCGACGGGGGTCGTGGGGACGGTCTGCGCGGCGTCGGGGGCGATTCCCGCGTGGTGGCAGGTGGCTGCCGCGCGTTCGTAAGCGCTGCGGGCGCGGCTCGCGTGCAGGTTCCTGAGGATTTCTGCCGAGGGAGGCTCGGCGAGACCGGTCATGGGCGTCTCCTTGATGACGGGGCCGTGGTGGGGCGTTTCCCCGGTCAGCCGAACAGGCCCAGGGCGTTGTCCAGGGACCAGGTCTGCCAGCTGATCGCGAACAGGGCGGTCAGGGAGATCAGGGCCATCATCAGGTTCTGTCCCTGTTCCGCCCAGTCGTGGATCATGAGGATCAGGTAGACCAGGTTGAGCAGGCACCCGGCCACCAGCGCGATCGGGGTGAGGAAGCCGGACACCAGGCCGAGGCCCAGGGCGAGTTCCGCGTACGCCACCACGTAGGCCATCAGCCGGGGCCGTGGCGCCACCACGGTGTCGAAGCCCCGTCGGACCGCCGGCCAGCGGTGTTTCTCCGCGACACCGGCCGCCCACCTGATGCCCCCGCCGCCGAACCACTGCTTCTTGTCCTTGTGCCGCCAGCTCTCCAGCCACCACAGTCCGAGCCCGATGCGGAGCACCGCGAACCATTCGGCACCGCTCAGCAAGGCTGATCGCATCCCGCACCCTCCCCGGATCGCGCACCTATCTGACGATCCGTCAGTTCAGCGGAAGGCGGCGCGGGCCGCAAGGGGTCCGGCGGCTCTTGCTGGTACCGGCTCGCGGGCCTAGCCTGAATGCCGGCGACTTATCTGATGGTCCGTCAGATATTCGGAAGACTCCGCAGGCAGCAGGGGATAGGCATGGCAGACGACGCGACCGGCACCCAGGATCTGCCCAGGGTGATCAGCGTGGACGACCACGTGATCGAGCCCGCGCACCTCTTCGAGAGGTGGCTGCCGGGCAAGTACCGCGACAAGGGGCCCAAGCCCTTCACCGCAGGAATCGGCGAACTCGCCTACGTCGGCGGTAAATACCGGTTCACCACCGACCCCCAGGGCCAGATCACCGACTGGTGGGAGTACGAGGGCCTGCTCTTCCCGTACAAGCGCATCATCGCGGCCGTCGGTTTCTCCCGGGACGAGATGACGCTCGACGGCATCACCCGGGAGCAGATGCGGCCCGGCTGCTGGGACCCGAAGGAACGGCTCAAGGACATGGACGTCAACCATGTCGAGGCCTCGCTCTGCTTCCCGACCTTCCCCCGTTTCTGCGGGCAGACCTTCGCCGAGGCCGAGGACAAGGACGTCGCGCTGGCCTGTGTCCGCGCCTACAACGACTGGATGGTCGAGGAGTGGTGCGGGGACAGCGGCGGCCGGCTGATCCCGTTGTGCCTGATCCCGCTGTGGGACATCGACCTGGCCGTCGCCGAGATCCGGCGCAACGCCGCGCGGGGGGTGCGCGCGGTCACCTTCAGCGAGATCCCCACCTACCTGGGCCTGCCGTCCATCCACTCCGGCTACTGGGACCCGTTCTTCGCGGCCTGCGAGGAGACCGGGACGGTCGTCAACATGCACATCGGCAGCAGCTCCCAGATGCCGGCCGCCTCCCCGGACGCGCCGCCCGCCGTGCAGGCCTCGCTGAGCTTCAACAACGCCATGGCCTCGATGATGGACTTCCTCTTCTCCGGGGTCCTGGTGAAGTTCCCCCGGCTCAAGCTGGCGTACAGCGAGGGCCAGATGGGCTGGATCCCGTACGCCCTGGAGCGTGCCGACGACGTCTGGGAGGAGCACCGCGCCTGGGGCGGGGTCAAGGACCTGATCCCGGAGCCGCCGTCGACCTACTACTACCGGCAGATCTTCTGCTGCTTCTTCCGCGACCGGCACGGCATCGAGGCGATCGAGACCGTCGGCGTGGACAACGCGACCTTCGAGACGGACTACCCGCACGTCGACTCGACCTGGCCGGAGACCAAACGCGTCGCCCAGGAGCACGTCGGCGGCCTGGCCCCGGAGGTGGCGTACAAACTGTTGCGCGGCAACGCCATCCGGATGCTGGAGCTGCCGTTCACATAGCGGTTCAGCGGGTCTTCCGTTGGGCAGGGGACCTTCCATGAAGGTCTCCGTCGACGCCGACGTCTGCTACGGATCCGGCGAGTGCGCCTTCCGGGCGCCCACTGTGTTCGGTTTCGAGGACGGGTACGGTTTCGTCCTGCCCGGACGCGCGGAGTCCGGGGACGACGAACTGGTCCGCGACATCGCCGAGCGCTGCCCGTCCCAGGCGATCCGGATCGACGGCAAGAAGGTCACCGACTAGCGGATGAGCAGCACAGGCACGCAACTCACCGAACTCCTGGCCACGCTCGGCCGGCGCTACGTCCGCGACTTCCCCGGCCCCTGGGGCAAGACCGTCGCCGCCCGTGCGCTCAACCCCTATCTGCGCGACCACCCGCGCCGGCGCGTCGTGGAGACGCTCACCGGTGCCCGGTTCGCCGTCGACACCCAGGACCTCATCCAGCGCTACCTCTACCTCTTCGGGGTGTGGGAGCCGCACATGACCCGCTGGCTGCGCGGCCGGCTGGCGCCCGGGGACTGCTTCGTCGACGTCGGCGCCAACATCGGCGTCTTCAGCGTCCTCGCCTCCCAACTGGTCGGCCCGCACGGCCGGGTGGTCGCCGTCGAGGCCTCCCCCGACTTCCACCGCCGGCTGCGGCAGCAGAGCGCGCTCAACGGCTGCCGGAACATCCGCGCGGTCAACGCCGCCGTCTCCGACGCCCACCGCACCCTGACCTTCGTGCTCGCCAGCTCCCGCAACATGGGCGCCAACAGCATCGTCCCCTGGGACGGACCGGCCGAGTCCACCTTCGACATCGAGGCCGTGCCGCTGCCCGAACTGCTGCTGCCGGAGGAGATCGAGACCGCCCGGGTCGTCAAGATCGACGTGGAGGGTGCCGAGGGAGCGGTGGTACGCGGCTTCGCCCCGCTGTTGGAGAAGCTGCGCCCCGACGCCGAGATCACCGTCGAGGTCACCCCCGAGCGCATGGCCCAGCTGGGCGACTCGGCCGACGACCTGCTGCACACCATGACCGACGCGGGCTACCGCGTCTACCGGCTGGCCAACAGCTACGCGGCCGACAGCTACCCCCGCGCCCGGTACGGCGAGCCGCTGGTGCCGGTGCGCTGGGAGGGGCCGGTCACCGAGGAGAGCGACCTGGTCTTCTCCCGGATCGACGCGGCGAGCCTGTGAGCGTTCAGCGACACCGATGTTCAGCGGCACCGATGTTCAGCGGCACCGATGTTCAGCGGCACCGACGTTCAGCGGCACCGACGTTCTTCACCCGTACCGCCAGCCGAACTCCCCCAGTGCCCGTGCCCGGGCCGCCACCACCGCCATGCGGGCCTCCCGCTCGACCGGGTCGGTGTGGGCGGACTGGCCGGTGACCTGGCCCTCCCACTTGCGGTAGAGCAGCCCGGCCCGAGCCGAGAACCAGCCCCGGCTCACCGCGTTCAGCGCGAGCAGCAGCCCGGTGTCCTCGGAGGCGGGCAGTGCCATCCAGCCGCCGAGGGCGAGCAGTAGCTCACGGCGGACGCAGAGGGTGGCCGGGTGGACCTGGGCCCGGAAGCCGTTCGCCGCCCAGAAGTCGAGCACCGCGCCGCGTTCGACCGGGCCGTCCTCCGGATCCCCGGGAAAACCGGCCGTCGTACCGTTTGGCAGCAGGTCGAGGGCGCGTGAGGTGGCCCAGCCGACGGCCGGGTCGGCCTCCAGGACCGCCAGGTCACGCGCCAGCGCCCCCGGCGTCAGCTGGTCGTCGGCGTCCAGGATCTTCACGTACGGCCCCTCGGCCCGCGCCAGGGCCATGGTCCGGGCGACCCCGGGTCCGCCGGCGCGGCCCTGCCGGAAGGACACCCGTACGTCGTCGGGGACGTAGGGCAGGACCCCGTCCCCGGCCCCGTCCTGCTGGATCAGCCACCGCCACTCCCAGCCGTCCGGCAGCCGCTGCTCGCACAGCGATCCGTAGGCCTCCGGCAGGAAACGGGCCGACGGCGCGTGGACCGCGGTGACGACGGTGACGACGGTGACGCGCCGGCTCACGCAGCGCTCACCACCTTTCCAGACGTGTGGTGTAGAGCAGCTCCGTGCGGTCGCCGGGGAGCGTGACGGAGGTGATGTCCACGACGCGGCCGTGGATGTCGTAGGACGTCTTGCGCAGCACGATCACCGAGGTGCCGGCCGGCAGGTCCAGTTCCCGGGTCTCCTCGGGCGTCGGCGGGCGGGCGGTGCAGCGCTCCTCGACACGGTCCACCTCGATGCCGACGGTGCGCAGCTGGTGCTGGGTGCCGCCCGGCCAGGGCTCCCGTGTCTCGTCCAGGAGAGCCGGGTTCGCCGCGATCAGGTCACGGACGAGATAGGAGGTCACGAGGCTGAAGGGAGCGGTCTCGGCGGCGTGCCGGGTGCGGTAGGTGCGTTCCAGCAGGGCGGTGCCCTCCAGCAACCCGAACGCGTGGGCGAGCTCGCCGTACGCGGTCAGCTCGCGGTAGCGGGCGAAGAAGACCAGGTCGTCGACGACCAGACCGGTGTCGTGCTCGGTCGCGCCGGTCTGGGCCCGGGTGGCCTCCGGCATCCGGGCACGGTCCTTCTCCCACTGGTACCGCCCGTTGTCCCGCACCGCGCGGGTGCGCGGGCGGCGCACGAAGGTGCCGCTGCCGTGCCGTCTGTCGATCAGTCCCTCGGCGCTCAGCAGCCGCAGGGCGTTCTGGACCGTCGGGACGCTCCGGCCGTAGTGCCGGGCCAGCTCCGCCTCGGAGGGAAGCCGGGCGCCGGGCTCGCGCCCGCCGTTCCTGATGGACCGGCGGAGATCGTCGGCGATCGCCTCGTAGGCCTTGGGCACGGAGCCAGCCTACGACTCCTCAACAGGACTCGCCGAGTCGAGCGGTGCTGAGCCGGTGCTGAGCCGGGGATGTGCCGGTGCCGGTGCCGGTGCCGGGGCTGGGGCTGGGGATGTGCCGGTGCCGGGCCGGGATGTGCGAAGACCCGTGGCCGGTGCCCGGCCACGGGTCTGAGTCGCATTAGGCGCTGGTACGTACGCAAGTCGCCCTTGCGCCGTTGCGTCTGGACTGTCCGTGCGGCTCAGCAGTCGAGCGGGGCGGCGGGGTGGTCGCCCGTGGTCTCCGACTCGGTGGTGTCCAGGGGGCGGTGCCGGCAGCTGGGGGACTTTCCGTGGGCCTCGGCCCGGATGCGTTGCTTCATCGTGGGGGGCAGGGACCTTGCGTGGGACCAGAGCCAGTGGGTCTGTGCCGGGATCATCACCCGGTCGGTTCCCTTGTCGTGGTCGTCACCGCTGCTGTTGCGCGGAGCCTCGGTCCCCGGTACCGCGGCGGCGCTGGTGGCGGCGACGAATCCGAGCGCCGTGAACAGCGCGAGGAAGGCGGTGACGATGGCGGTCCACAGCTTCATGACCTTGGCGTTCCTGGCCATGGCCCCTCACTTTCGGGTTGGGCGATTTGCGTACTTTCCTCATGATGTGTATGGGGATCGCGAAGTGGGGGACCTCGACCCGTGGCGCGTTGATGTTCCGATGAACACCACCCGGATGGACGCAGGGAGGTCAGAAAACCCCTTAAACCGGGCGAGAGGGTGCAAAGTAACCGGCTGTGAGGGTGTGATCACCCTCCGATCAGAACGGCGCCGCGCCGGACAACACCGTGCCGCGGGCCCGAGTTGGGGCCTGATGCCAGGTCACCGATCGGTATCGGTCGGTGTGTATAGTCGGGCGCCAGAGGTCCCCTACGTCAAGGAAGAGACGAGGTCGCGCGGTGAAGAAGCTTCTCCTGGTCGCACTGGCCGCCATCGGCGGGCTCCTCGTGTACCGCCAGATCCAGGCGGATCGCGCCGAGCAGGATCTGTGGACGGAGGCGACTGACTCCGTGCCCACGGGTTCGTGAGTACTCCCGACAACAGACGACACTGAGACCCCGGCCGCCGTAGCGGTCGGGGTTTTGCGTTGCCCGGGCCGCGTGGGTGCGGTGGGTGTTTCGGACGGTCGTACGGATCTCCGGGTGGCGCGGGGGCGCGCGGGGCAGTATGGGGCCCGTCCGGAACTTCGGCGGCTGGTGAGCGACGGCTGGGGGCGCGCGTGACGGGGCGGTGGCGTACGGCTGGACGGCGGGGGCATACCGGGCGGTGGCGTACGGGGCGGTGGCGTACCGGGCGGTGGGGTACGGCGGGGCGGCGGGGCGGCGGGGCGGCGGGCTGGCTCGCACTGTCGGCCTCGCTGACGGCACTCCTGACGGCACTGCCCCCGGCGGCCTCGGCGGTGGCGGACGGCGGGAGCGGATACGCCTTCGCCGCGAACGCCCGTACGGCCGCGGGGACGACGGGCACCGCGGGCGCCGTCCTGCTGCGGCCCGGCACCACCTACCGCAGCACCCTCCCGGAGAAGGGCGCGCGCTACTACCGTCTGGAACTCGCCGCCGCTACCACGGCCTACGTTCCCGTCACCGCCGTCCCGCCCACCGACGCCACCGTCTCCGCGAGCGACGGCATCGGGGTCTCGGTCGAGAACGCCGACGGGGTCTCCTGCGACTACGACGGTGCCCGCTTCGGCGCCGGACTGAGCCCCCGGCCGATCACCGCGCTCGGGCGGCGGGACGCGAACCGCGCCCTGTGCCAGGGGGCGGGCACGTACTACCTGGTCGTCGAACGGCTCGTGACCGGCTCGAAGACCACGACCCCCGGCAGCTGGGACCTGGAGATCGCGCCCGTCACCGAACCACCCCTGGCCCGGACGGGCGCCACCACCGCCCCGGGGACCTGGGACTCCGCGTCGCCCGAACCGCTCACCGGCGACCCGCGCCGCCGCCCCGGGGGCGCGGGCTTCAGCACGGCCCGTACCCTCGGCCAGGGTGTCTGGCACACGGACATCGCCCCAGGCCAGACCCTCTACTACGCCGTCCCGGTCGACTGGGGCCGACAACTCCACGCCACCGTCGACCTGGACAGCAGCGGCGGTGACGCCCACGGCTACGTCAGCGCCGCGCTCAACCTCTCCCTCTACAACCCCGTCCGCGGCTACGTCGACGACCTCTCCCTCGGCTACGACGGCACCCAGAAGTCGTCCTCCCTCGACCCGCTGCCGCCGGTGGCCTACACCAACCGGTACGCCGTCTCCGGCGAGCAGAACGCCGTCCGCTTCGCCGGCGCCTACTACCTCGTGGTCCACCTCACCGGGCAGACCTCGGCCGTCTTCGGGCCGGGGCCGTACGGGGTGACGCTCCGGATCCGCGTCGACGGCGCCCCGAACTCCGGCCCCGCCTACGCCGGTTCGTCCGTGCCGAAGGGTGTCTTCGACGCTGCGGCGGCGGATTCCGGAGGCCTCCTGACCGGGGGCGGCTCCGACGACCGCGCGATGCGGGCGCTCGCGGTCGCCGGGATCAGCACCGGCACGGCGCTGCTGCTCGTCCTGGGCCTGTGGACGCTGACCGCCCGGCGCGCTCAGATCCGGGTCAACGCCCAGAAACCCACGGCGTAACAGGCCAGCGCGAGGAGCAGGATCGGCACCGCCGCCTTGGCGGGAGGACCGGCCCGGCGTACCCGCCGCCGGCGACGCCGGCCGTGCGTGCGGGCGGACGTCGGCGCCGGACTCCCCGGCGCCTGCGAGGTCCCCGGGCTCCCCGGGCTCCCCGGGCTCTGCGGATCGCGCGCGGTGTAGGTGGCCGTGGTGGTGTCGGTGTCCGGCAGGGCGGGCGGGAGGGGCTGCGCGGGGGGCCAGGGGGTGGGGGCGAACTGCTCCGGTCCGGGGTGCGGCGGGGGCAGCGGCAGGGACGGCGGCTGCGGCAGGGACGGCGGCTGCGGCAGGGGCTGTGGAGCGGGCTGCGGTTGGTGTGGTGCGACGGGCGTGGGGGGCGTCGGGGTCCCCGGCGGCGGGAGCCGGAAGCTGCCGGTGTCGGACAGGGAGACCGGGGTGTGGCCGGTGCCGGCGACCGGAGGAGGGTCCGCCTGAGGTCGCGACGTCCCCGCAGGAGCGGACCGCCCCGAGGACGTGCCCGGACCAGCCCGGTACGCCGCCCCCGCCGCGGCACCTGCCCCCGCCGCGGCACCTGCCCCCGCCGCGGCACTGCTCCCGGCGGATTCTGCCCCGGCCCCCGCCCCCGCCGCGTCCTCTGCCCCGGCCCTGGCCTCTGCCCCGGCCCTGGCCTCTGCCCCGGCCCCTGCCGCCGCCCCCGCCCCCGCCCCTGTCCCGGTGGCTGGACCCGGCTTCGGCTCCCCCTTCGTCGTATGCAGCCCCGAAGCCGGTCGAAGTGGTCCCGTCGGTCCGAAACCCTCCGGCAGCGGCCCCAGTTGGTCGAAGATCTCGATCAACTCGTCGTCCGCGTCCGTCTCCGGAAGCAGTTCCCTGGCCTCGGCGAGCGCCCGACGGGCACCGGTGGCCGTGTGGAAACGGGCGCGCGGATCAGGCTGGAGCAGGTTGGCGACGACCTGCCAGAGCGGTTCGGGGATGCCCTTGGGGGCACCCGGGGTGCCGTGTTCCGCGAAGTACTGGACGAGCGCCTTGGCATCCGGCTTGGCACCTTCGAGGAGGTACAGGGCGACGAGCCCCACGGCGAACAGGTCGGCCGTGAAGTCGGGTTCGGCACCCAGGAGTTGCTCGGGAGCGATGTAACCCGGGGTGCCTACCACGAGGTTGGTCTCGGTCAGCCGGGCCTCACCGAGCCGCATGGCGATGCCGAAGTCGGACAGCCTGAGGCGCGGGCGGGCCGTCCCGGTGGCTTCCAACAGGATGTTGGCGGGCTTGATGTCCCGGTGGACCACGCCCTCCGCGTGCACCGCGGCGAGACCGGAGAGCAACTGGTCGAGGAGGGTGCAGACGAAAGCCGGCGGCAACGGCCCGTAGTCCCCGACGAGGTGGACCAGTGAGCCGCCGGCGACCAGGTCCATCGTGAACAGGACCTTGTCGTCGTCGGCGGCCCAACTCGCGGGAGCCAGCACATGGGGGTGGTCGATGCGCAGCGCCTGCTCCCGCACGAAACGCAGGAGCGCGTGGGCGTCGCGCTGCTGGAGCACCTTGGCCGCCACGTAGCGCTTGCGCCGGTGGTCCCAGGCACGCCAGACGGCACCCACTCCGCCATGACCGATCGGGTCGGCCAGTTCGTACCGGCCCGCGAAGACCTCACCCATGACTGCCCGCAGCCTCCCCCTCGAGTCCCCCCTGCCACACCCTCCTTGCCTGTCCCCCCCTTGCTTCCCCCGGATGAGCGATACGACCCCTCCCGCGTAACCCCCTCGGCCAGGACCGCGCACCGCCCGGTCCACCGGACCCCCTCCGGTGCACCGGGCCGAGACTCAGTTCTGGTGCGACTGGTAGTGCGTGACCGCGTCCGAGGTGCGGCCGGCCCCGTACACCCGCAGGAACTCCGCGAGCTCCGGGTGGGTCGGCGCGAGGGTGTCCGCCGCGTCGATGATGTCGCCTGCGGCGGCCACCGAGCGCAGCAGCGACTGGATCTCGCGAACCACCCGCTTGACCGTCGGAGCTCCCGAACCGCTCGTGGTCTGCGTGGTGTTGCTGAGCACCGAGCCCCCCTGGGACTTCTTGATCTCGTCCATGCGCTCGGTCGCCTCGGCCGCGCTCACACTGCCGTCGGCGACCTGTGCCGCCAGGTCCTGGAGCAACTGCACCCGCTGGACCACGGCCGGGTTTCCGATCTTCGCCCGCTGGCCGCTCATCAGCTGCGACAACATGGGCGCGGACAGTCCGAGGACCGCCGCCAGACGAGCCTGGTTGAGGCCCAGGTCGTCGATGAGCTTACGGAAGAGCGCCCCCAACGGCTCCCCGTACCAGTTCCGCTGCAGCTCCCGCGCTCTGGCGGTGGCTTCCTGCTGTGCGGCGTCCATTGCGTCTCCCCATCGCTTCCCCAAAAAATCCGCGGTTCGCTACAGCGAACCCCGCCGAGCATCTTACGGAGAGTGGTCATCCGCGGGGACCCCCAATCTTTTTGCGAGGTACGGGGGGAGACCCGGTACTCTGGTCCCCGGCACCGACCGGCGGACCCTTCGCTCGGCCGGTCGCTTCCCGTACGGGGCCTTAGCTCAGTTGGTAGAGCGCCGTCTTTGCATGGCGGATGTCAGGGGTTCGACTCCCCTAGGCTCCACAAAAAACCCCTCTGACCTGCGTCTACGCAGGCCAGAGGGGTTCTTCGTGTGCAGCGGTCAGTGCTTGTCGTCCCGGGACGCGTCCTCCTCCGCCTCCTTGGCCTGCACCTCGGCGTCCAGAGGGGCACTGCCGTCCACCGAGCCGAGACGGCCCGTCTCCGGGACCTCCGTCGCGGCGGGCGGCTCGACCAGCCAGTCGGGGTTGGCCTGCTTGTCCCACCACTTCCAGGCGGCGAAGGCGGCACCGGCCAGCGCCCCGGCCACGACAAACGCCTTGAACGCCCGGCCGCACGCCGAACGCCGTTCGTTGCGACGCGCCAGCTTCTCGATCTGCTCGGCCGAGACGTTGCCGCGCAGCGCGGCCAGCGCGGCGGCGCCCCGTGCAGTGGCCTCCTCACGGACCGGTCCGGCCGCCGCCACGGCCTGCTCGATCTTCGGACGTGAGTACTCGGCGGCCTGCCGGGCAGCCTTGCGCGTCAGGTCGGCGGCGTCGTGCGCGGCCTGGTCCACCATCGGCGGCACATGGGTGCGAGCCTGCTCCAGACGCGGCACGAGACGGGCGTCGTACTGGACGCGGGCCTGCTCCGCGGCCTGCGACACCACGGGCGCGAGCCGTACGCGTGCCTCCTGTGCGTAGTGGGCGGCACGCTCCTTGGCCGTGTCGGCGTAGGGCGCCACCACTTCCGCGGCGTGCCGCACGCTGTCCTTCGCCGAGCTGGTCGCGGCGCGCACGCTCTCTTTGCGGGTCACGGGTTTCCTCCTCCTCGGTGGCGTACGGAATTCGACTTTCCACCCTTTTAGGGATCATGCCTGCCGACGCGCCGAGCGGCGCGCGAGGACGGTCATACGGGTGCAACCAGAGCTACGAGGGGCCCGCCGACGACAATGCCACGGATCCGCTCCCCGCGCCCCCGTGTGAGGGGACCGGACCGGGTTTCCGCAAGCGATTGGTGAGGATGTCCGCCGGGGGACGGCGGACGGGTCGCGCGGCCGCCGGGGCGTGCGAGGATCGTCGCGGCACATCCAACAGGGGCTGAACCCCGCGCACACCTGAGCACAACGGAAGGCGGATCGTGGCCGAGCAGCTGTACGCCACCCTGAAGACCAGCCTCGGCGACATCGAGGTCCGGCTCTTCCCGAACCACGCGCCGCAGACGGTCAGGAACTTCGTCGAGCTGGCGCAGGGTGAGCGTGAGTGGACCCACCCCGGAACCGGCGAGGTCTCCACGAACCGGCTGTACGACGGCACGCTCTTCCACCGGGTGATGAGCGGCTTCATGATCCAGGGCGGCGACCCGCTCGGCAACGGCCTCGGCGGACCGGGTTACAAGTTCGAGGACGAGTTCCACGTCGAGCTGCGCTTCGACCGCCCCTACCTGCTGGCCATGGCCAACGCCGGTCCCCGCACCAACGGCTCCCAGTTCTTCATCACGGTCAACCCCGCCCCCCACCTCAACCGCAAGCACACCATCTTCGGCGAGGTCACCGACGCCGCCGGGCAGAAGGTCGTGGACGCCATCGCCGCGGTCCCGGTCAGCGGACCCAACAAGCGGCCGGTGCACGAGGTGGTCCTGGAGACGGTCGTCGTCGAGAAGCGCGCGAGCTGAGCGGCCCGGACGACGTCCCGAAGGGAACCGAACGCCCCGCCCGTCCGTAGGGATGTGCGGGGCACAATGGTGTTCACGACGAACGAGGGGACCCTATGGAGGACCAGGCGGCAGGCAGCGCGCACGACGCTCACAGCCTGCCCACGTGCTACCGGCACCCGGACCGGGAGACCGGCGTGCACTGCACCCGCTGCGAGCGCCCCATCTGCCCCGAGTGCATGGTCAGCGCCTCCGTGGGCTTCCAGTGCCCCGAGTGCGTCCGTGGCACCGCGGCCGGCCACAGCGGGCCGCCCCCGGCCGCCTCCCGGCCGCGCACCCTCGCCGGCGGTACGGTCACCGCCGACCCCAGGCTGCTCACCAAGATCCTCATCGGCGTCAACGTCGCGATCTTCCTGGTCCAGGTCTCCGTCGGGGACAGCTTCACCAACCGCTTCGACCTGATCGGCCAGGCCTGGTTCCCCCAGTACGGCGCCGTCGAGGGCGTCGCGCAGGGCCAGTACTACCGGATGCTGACCGCGATGTTCCTGCATGACAGCTCGAACTACATGCACATCGTGTTCAACATGCTCAGCCTCTGGTGGATCGGCGGTCCCCTGGAAGCGGCCCTCGGCCGCGCCCGCTACCTCACGCTCTACTTCGTCTCCGGCCTGGCCGGCAGCGCTCTCACCTATCTGCTCGCCGCCCAGAACCAGCCCTCGCTCGGCGCCTCCGGCGCGATCTTCGGCCTCTTCGGCGCGACCGCGGTGCTGATCCGCCGGCTCAACTACGACATGCGGCCGATCATCGCCCTGCTGGTGATCAACCTCATCTTCACGTTCAGCGGCGGCATCGCCTGGCAGGCCCACATCGGCGGCCTGGTCGCCGGTGTCGTCACCGGGTACGCCATGGTGCACGCCCCGCGTGAGCGGCGGAACCTGATCCAGTACGGCACCTGCGCGCTGGTCCTGGTGGTGGCCGTGGTGCTCACGCTCGTCAGGACCGCGCAGCTCACCTGAGCCCGTTCACGGCGGCTCTCCGTACCGATACCGAACCGTTGTCCACAGACGGTGGCCGATCTTGTGCACAACGTGCGCGCACACCTGTGCCCCCTGCGACTCACCTGCGTTCTCGCAGGTCAGGCAGGGGGCACGCGGTCAGGGCGGCGGTGTTGTGGTAGTCGTACCGGCGTCAACGCTTGAAGGGTTATCCACAGATCGTCGTCTTTTCCCCAGGTGGGGTGTGGACAGCATGCCATCCTGTGGATAACTCAGCGAACAGCCCTGGGCAGAGCTGTCGGCCGAGGTCACTTCCACTGCGTGGAGACGCCGAAGCCGGCCGCGATGAACCCGAAGCCCACGACGATGTTCCAGTTGTCGAGGCTGTCGATGGGCAGCGAGCCGTCGGTCACGTAGAACACGACGATCCAGGCCAGCCCGATGAGGAACATGGCCAGCATCACCGGCGCGACCCAGGCACGGCTGTTCAGCTTGATGGCGGTCGCCTGCTTCGCCGGGGGCGGCGTGTAGTCGGCCTTCTTGCGGATACGTGACTTCGGCACGAGGGTCTCTCCTGTCGATGCGCTGCGTGGCCGCGCAGGTAACTGGGTCGGGCTCGGGGCAGCGTACAAGGGGACAGTAAGGGCACACTGAGCGCTCCCCCGGGCGTCCGTTAGCGTAGTGCTTCTACGGCGCCGAAGGAGATAAGGGTACGTTGAGCAATTCTGCCGACTCCAGTGCGACCGGATCAACGTCTTCCGGCCCGGTCCGCACGCGCGGCTTCCGGCCGGTGCGGATTCTCACGGTGGGCGTCTTCGCCCTGGCCGGTCTCCTCTTCTTCACCAGCTTCAACACGGCCAAGGGCACCGACATCCGCTCGGACGACAACCTGCTGAAGCTGTCCGACCTGATCCAGGAGCGCAGCCGCAAGAACAAGGAGCTCGACGAGTCCAACGCGAGCACCCGCGACGGCAACGAGAAGCTCGCCGAGCGCGACGACGGCTCCACCAAGGCCCAGGACGAGAAGCTCACCGGCCTGGAGAAGGACGCGGGCACCCAGAAGCTCACCGGCAGGGCGATCACCGTCACGCTCAACGACGCCCCGCCGAACGCCACCGCCAAGCTGCCCGGCTACCCCGAGCCGCAGCCCGACTACCTGGTCATCCACCAGCAGGACCTGCAAGCGGTGGTGAACGCGCTCTGGCAGAGCGGCGCCCGGGGCATCAAGGTCATGGACCAGCGGCTGATCTCCACCAGCGCGGTGCGCTGCGTCGGCAACACCCTGATCCTCCAGGGCCGCGTCTACTCACCCCCGTACAAGATCCAGGCGGTCGGGGACCCGGCGAGGATGCAGAAGGCGCTCGCGGACTCCGAGGCGATCCAGAACTACATGGTGTACGTCAACGTGTACGGCCTCGGCTGGAAAGTCACCGAGGACGGGACGGTGACTCTTCCCGGCTACTCGGGCACAGTGGACCTGCACTACGCCAAGCCCGTGGGGTAAGCAGCTCGTCGGTTTCGGGAGCCGCCGGTGCGAGTGATCGTCAGGACCGTCAGCGAGCTCTGCGTCACCGTCGGCACGCTCATCGTGCTCTTCGTCGTGTACGTGCTGTTCTGGACCGGTGTGCGGGCCGACAGCGTCATGCACGACCAGATCGACCGGTTGCAGAGGCAGTGGTCGGCGGGTGCCGCCGTGCGCTCCACGGTGAAGGCGGCCACGAGCGCTCCCGCCCGGCCCGCCGCGTACCACTACGGCAGGCCCTTCGCGATCATGTACATACCGCGGTTCGGTTTCACGTGGAACAAGCCGGTCCTGGAGGGTACCGGCACCGACGTGCTGCAGAAGGGCCTCGCCCACTACGCGCGGACCGCCGGGCTCGGCCAGGTGGGCAACTTCGCGGTCGCCGGTCACCGGCGCACGTACGGGGATCCGTTCCTCGACTTCCCGGAGCTCCGCGAGGGTGACGCGATCGTCCTGACGGACGGGACGACCTGGTTCACGTATCGGATCGACAAAGGCCCTTACAAAACAGTTCCGACGGACGTTGAAGTGATCGACCCTGTGCCACGTAAGTCGGGGTACACGCGTCCGGGGCGCTATCTCACGCTGACCACGTGCGATCCGGAGTGGGGTCACAGTCATCGGCTGATCGTCTGGGCGCATCTGGACTCCACACAGCCTGTGGAGGCAGGCAGACCCGCGGCGTTGCGCCGTTAGTCTGGTGCAGTACGGCGGGATTCTGGTGCCGTGGTGGAACGGAAGGGACGGCATGTACGGCTGGATCTGGCGGCATCTGCCGGGGAACGTGTGGATCAGGGCGCTGATCTCGGTCGTGCTGGTCCTCGCCGTGGTCTACGTCCTCTTCCAGTACGTCTTCCCCTGGGCCGAACCGCTGCTGCCCTTCAACGATGTGACGGTGGACAACCAGTGAGCGCGCGGATTCTCGTCGTCGACAACTACGACAGCTTCGTCTTCAACCTGGTCCAGTACCTGTACCAGCTGGGCGCCGAGTGCGAGGTGCTGCGCAACGACGAGGTGTCGACCGCGCACGCCCAGGACGGCTTCGACGGCGTCCTGCTGTCGCCGGGGCCCGGCACCCCGGAAGAGGCGGGCGTCTGCGTGGACATGGTCCGCCACTGCGCCGCGACCGGCGTCCCGGTCTTCGGGGTCTGTCTGGGCATGCAGTCGATGCAGGTGGCGTACGGCGGTGTGGTGGACCGGGCGCCCGAGCTGCTGCACGGCAAGACCTCGCTCGTCGAGCACGAGGGTCTGGGCGTCTTCGCCGGGCTCCCGTCGCCGTTCACCGCCACCCGCTACCACTCCCTCGCCGCCGAGCCGGCGACGGTACCGGCCGAACTGGTGGTGACCGCCCGCACCCACGACGGGATCATCATGGGGCTCAGGCACCGGGAACTCCCGGTCGAGGGTGTGCAGTTCCACCCCGAGTCGGTGCTGACCGAGCACGGTCACCGGATGCTGGCCAACTGGCTGGTGGAGTGCGGTGACGAGGGGGCCGTGGCGAGGTCGGCGGGGCTCGCCCCGGTGGTGGGCAGGGCCACGGCGTGACCGCGCTGCGCCCCGAGCGCAAGACCGATGCCTCGTACGGGGATCAGTCGTACGGGGGATCCGGCGCGCTCGGGGAGACGGTGTACCTCCCGCCGGTGCCGGCCGGCGGGGAGCCGACGGCGTACCTGCCGCCGATCGACGAGGAGACGGTCGCCCTGCGGATCCCCGATCCGCTGCCCATATCGGCTTCTGCGGGCACAGCGGCCCCTTCTGCCGCCGGAGTCCCAGGGGGCGGCCGAGCGGCCCGCAGAAAGGCCGCCAAGCGCCGCGGTGGCCGTCGGGGCGGCGCGGTGGAGACACGGGTCCAGGAGCACGAGGCGTCGGGCCGTCCGCTGTCCCGGGTGGAGGCCCGCCGCCGGGAGCGGCTGCGCAGGCCCAGCCCCGCCGTCCTGGCGAGCCGGGCGATAGGCGAGGTGTTCATCACCACCGGTGTGCTGATGCTGCTGTTCGTCACCTACCAGTTGTGGTGGACGAACGTGCGCGCGCACGCCCAGGCCGGCAGCGAGGCCAGCTCCCTGCAGCAGGACTGGGCGAGCGGCAAGCGTGCCCCCGGGGTCTTCGCGCCCGGTCAGGGCTTCGCCATCCTGCACATCCCGAAGCTGGACGTGGTGGCGCCGATCGCCGAGGGCGTCAGCAACAAGGACGTCCTCGACAAGGGCATGGTCGGGCACTACGGCGAGGGTGCGCTGAAGACCGCGATGCCCCAGGACAAGACCGGCAACTTCGGTCTGGCCGCGCACCGCAACACCCACGGTGAGCCGTTCCGGTACATCAACAAGCTGGTTCCGGGGGACGCGGTGGTGGTCGAGACGCAGGACGAGTACTTCGTGTACAAGGTGACGTCGATGCTGCCGGTGACGGCACCGAGCAACGTGAGCGTGCTGGACCCGATCCCGAAGGGTTCGGGGTTCACCAAGGCGGGCCGGTACATCACCCTGACCACCTGCACACCTGAGTTCACCAGCAAGTACCGGTTGATCGTGTGGGGCAAGATGGTCGAGGAACGCCCGCGCAGCAAGGGCAAGCCAGACGCGCTCGTCGAGTAAGGGCAGAGGAACTGTGGCAGCGACCGCCGACGACACCGAAGAGCAGACCGACGCGCCGGCGGCGGGGTCCGCGCCGCGCCGCCGGCCGACCGGCCCGATCGCGACGGCGGTCAGCGTCTTCGGCGAACTCCTCATCACGGCGGGGCTGGTGCTCGGCCTGTTCGTCGTCTACTCGCTCTGGTGGACGAACGTGATAGCGGATCGCAAGGCGGACCGCGAGGGCGACAAGGTCCGTGACACCTGGGCCCAGCACGACACCGGCCCCGGCGCGCTCGACACGAAGGACGGCATCGGGTTCCTGCACGTGCCGTCCATGAAGAACGGCGAGGTGCTGGTCGAGAAGGGCACCTCGACGGACGTGCTCAACGACGGGGTGGCCGGCTACTACACGGACCCCGCCAAGGCCGTGCTCCCCATGACCGGCAAGACCGGCAACTTCACCCTCGCCGCCCACCGGGACGGGCACGGCGCGAAGTTCCACAACATCGACAAGGTGAAGGTCGGCGACCCGATCGTCTTCGAGACCCGTGACGACTGGTACGTCTACAAGGTCTACGACATCCTCCCGGAGACCTCGAAGTACGACGTCAAGGTCCTCTCCCAGATCCCGACGGAGTCGGGGAAGAAGAAGCCCGGCCACTACATCACCCTGACCACCTGCACCCCGGTCTACACGAGCCGCTACCGGTACGTGGTGTGGGGCGAACTGGTCCGGGTCCAGAAGGTCGACAGCAGGCGGACTCCGCCGAAGGAACTGGGCTGACCGAGCTCCTTGCGGGAGCTCGGTCGCCTAGCATGACGAAGGCCCGAAGCCGCAACCATCTCTTGCGACTTCGGGCCCTTTCACGTCAGGCCGTATCTACTCCAGGATCCTGAGCAGCTCACCGGCGCTCCACTCCTCCAGCGCCCCGCGGTGCACGGCGGTGATACCGGCCTCGTCGGCGATGCTCAGGGCCTCCGGAGTGAAGGGGCAGGTGGCCACGTAGAGCGCCACATCCGCGCTGTACAGCACCTTGGCGGCCCCGATGAACCGCTGGATCTCGGGGCTGGTGATGTTGAGCTAGGGCGCGAACCTCTTGCACTGGACGACGAGGCGCCGGCCGGCGGCGGTGATTCCGATGATGTCGACGCCCCGGTCGCCGTGGCCGCCCTGTACGACGACGTTGGTGCACCCGTCGCGGATGAGGAGTTTGGCGACGTGACGCTCGAAGGTGCGGCCGTTCATGGCGTCCATGGCTGCCATGACTCCGACGGTGGGGCGGTCGTCCCGGATCCCCTCGAGCCGCTTCAGCCGGGTGTGGTGCTGGTGGAGCCGCCGCTCGATGCGCTGGACTCCCGTCCGCAGCGCGATCAGCTCCGCGCGGTGTTCGCCCGACGCCTCGATCAGGGCGTTGAACATCGGGACGACGGTCTTGCCGAGGATGTGGGTCGCGCTGGTCGATGCGGTCGTCGAGATCCGGGAGGCCGGTCGGAGCGGAGTTTTCCACAGGCTGTGTCCGGGCCAGGTACTCCATGTCCAGGAGGTAGACACGCACCTGACGTGCGACTTCGCTGTCGCGCAGGAGCATGGCGACGTTGAGGACGGCGCGACGAGACCAGATGGCCAGGCCGGAGCGGGGCTGCGGGCCGCCATAGGAACTCAGGTTGAGTTCCTTGAATTCGCGCAGTTCAGGACCGCGGAGCACGCGAAGGCCGTTCGACGCGAGCTCCTGCCTGTGGCGGCTGAGCAGGTTGTTGATCACTGTTTCGGCGACTTCGAAGTACGTCGCCACCATCGCTGTGGTCACATGCATCCCGTCCGGCAGCAGCGACAGCGCCTTCACCCTGTCGAGCACGTCGGTGCGGTCCAGCACGCTGCCGCGCAAGCTCTGCGATTCCAGCAGTGCCGATTCGTTGATCACGTTCTGCCCTTTCGATCGCGGTGTGGCCGTACGGCCAGGGCAGAGTTGCGAGTCCCCACCCGATCTGATCAACGAGGCGTGGTGTCCGAAGGCACGATCGATGGTGGAACTACTGAGCTTGAAGTGGCACTGGACGTGATCGGCTTCGGCTGCCTATGAACAAATGTCCCCGGCGTCCTCCTGGAGGACGCCGGGGACATTTCTTGTTCGGTGCAGGATCAGCCGTTGTTGCCGCCGATGAAGCCGCCGTTGTTGCCCCCGTTGTTGTTGCCGTTGCCGAAGCTCACCGTGGTGAGGGTGATCTGCGTGCCGCCGGGGTTGTCCTCGCCGGTGTTGGGGGCCGGGTCCTGGTTGGTGACGAAGGCGTTGTCGCTGGAGTCGCCGTTGAACTGGATGTTGGTGAAGCCGGCCGCCTGGAGGGTCTGCTTGGCCTGCTTCACGGTCTGGCCGACCACGGGCGGCACGGGCGTCTGCTGCTTGGCCTTGCCGATCTGGATGTTCACCGTGGAGTTCTTGTCGACCTTCTGACCGGCCTGCGGGTCGGTCGAGACGACCTTGTCGACCAGGTTGGGGTCGTTGGTCTCCACCTCGGTGCAGTTGCCGGTGAGGTTGTTGGCCTGCATCTGCGCCTTGGCGTCGGCACAGCTCTTGCCGCTGACGTCGGGGACCGTGGACTTCTCCTCGGCCTTGGCGACCTCCAGGGTGATGACCGAGCCCTTCTCCTTCTCCGTGCCCGGGTCGGGGTTCTGGCTCAGGACCGTGCCCTCGTCCTGGGTGGAGACGGTCTTGGTGACCTTGACCTTGAAGCCCTTGTTCTCCAGCTGCGTGGTGGCGTCGTCGACGTTTTTGCCGATCACGTTGTCGACCGCGACCTTCGGCGCCCCCGTCGAGATGACCAGGTTGACCGTCGAGCCCTTCTTGACGTCGGCGTTCGGCTTCGGGTCCTGGTCGCAGACGCTGCCCTTGGGCTGGTCCGCACAGGTCTTGCTGGTGGTCGCCAGTACGAGGCCCGAGTTGTCGGCCATCTTCTTGGCCGTGGCCTCGGTCTGCCCGATGAAGGTCGGCGCGGAAATCGTGTCGTTGCCGGCGCCGCCGCTGAACACCCACTTGCCGATCAGGATCGCGCCGACCAGCACCAGGATGCCGGCGACCACGAGCAGGATCGTGGAGGTGTTGTTCTTCTTCTGCTGGCGGCGGCGGTCCGGGCGGTCGTCGTAGCCGAAGCTGCCGTCGTCCGGGTTCATGGGCGGGAGCATGCTGGTCGCGCCCGCGTCCGCCCGCAGTGCGGTGGTGGCCTGGTCGTCCGGGTAGCCGCCGTAGCCGACGGAGCCCATGGCGGCCGTGGCCGCGACCGGCTGGCCGTCCAGGCACGCCTCGATGTCGGCGCGCATCTCGTCCGCCGACTGGTAGCGGTAGTTCGGGTCCTTGACCAGGGCACGCAGGACGATCGCGTCCATCTCGGGCGTGATCTCCGGGTCGAAGACCGACGGGGGCTGCGGTTCCTCACGGACGTGCTGGTAGGCCACGGCCACCGGGGAGTCGCCCACGAAGGGCGGTCGTACCGTCAGCAGCTCGTAGAGGAGGCAACCCGTCGAATAGAGGTCCGACCTGGCGTCGACCTGCTCGCCCTTGGCCTGCTCGGGGGAGAGGTACTGGGCGGTGCCGATGACCGCCGCCGTCTGGGTCATGGTCATCCCGGCGTCGCCCATGGCGCGGGCGATGCCGAAGTCCATCACCTTGACCTGGCCGTTGCGGGTCAGCATGACGTTGGCGGGCTTGATGTCACGGTGGACGATGCCGCTGCGGTGCGCGTACTCCAGGCCCTGGAGGATGCCGATGGTCATTTCCATCGCACGCTCGGGGAGGAGTTTGCGTCCGGAGTGGAGCAGCTCGCGCAAGGTCGAGCCCTCCACGTACTCCATGACGATGTACGGGATCGAGACCCCGTCGATGTAGTCCTCGCCCGTGTCGTAGACCGCGACGATCGCGGGATGGTTGAGCGAGGCGGCAGACTGGGCCTCCCGGCGGAACCGGGCCTGGAAGGACGGGTCGCGCGCGAGGTCCACGCGCAGCGTCTTCACCGCCACCGCGCGGCCGAGCCGGGTGTCGTGCGCGAGGTAGACCTCCGCCATGCCACCACGGCCGAGCACGTGGCCCAGCTCGTACCGGCCGCCGAGGCGACGCGGCTCTTCCATAGCTACCTACCAGCCCTCTCCGTCGGTCCCGGCCGCCACGGGTGTGTGGCCGGAGGCTGCCGTCCGGGCCTACCGTACCCGGCTGTGTTTGTGTGACCTGGCCAAGCCCGTAACCCGATACAGGACCGGTATCGCAACGTGCATCGATGTGAAGCGAACGTGATCGGGCTCACTTCTTGGAGTTGATGACCGCCTCCATCACGTTCTTCGCGATCGGGGCCGCGAGGCCGCCGCCGGAGATGTCGTCACGGTTGGCCTGGTCGTCCTCGATGACCACGGCGACCGCGACCGGCTTGCTGCCGTCGGGGAGCTTGGCATAGGAGATGAACCAGGCGTAGGGGTTCTCGCTGTTCTCCACACCGTGCTGGGCGGTGCCGGTCTTGCCGCCCACGGTGACGCCGTTGATCTGCGCGTTCGTGCCCGTGCCCTCCTTGACGACCGTCTCCATCATCGACTGGAGGATCTGGGCGTTGGAGGAGGAGAGCGGCTGGCTCAGTTCCTGCGGGTCGGTCTGGGAGATCGTGTCCACACCCGAGGACTGGAGTTTGTCGATCATGTACGGCTTCATCAGCTTGCCGTCGTTGGCGACCGCGGAGGCGACCATGGCCATCTGCAGCGGGGTGGCCGCGGTGTTGAACTGGCCGATCGAGGACAGCGCGGTCTGCGACTGGTTCATCTTGTCGGAGAAGACCGAGGCGCTGGAGCGGACCGGCGTGAACTGCTCCTGGTCGAAGCCGAACTTCTTCGCCTCGGCCAGCATCTTGTCGTTGCCGAGGTCGGCGCCGATCTTGCCGAAGACGGTGTTGCAGGAGTACCGCAGCGCGACCCGCATGGTCGCGTTCTTGCAGGGGATGCTGCCCTCGTTCTTCAGCTCGGTGGTGGTACCCGGCATGACGTAGGGCAGCGGCGAGTTGGTGGCCTGGTCCGCGGAGGTGTACAGCCCGTTCTGGAGCGCGGCCGCGGCGGTGACCACCTTGAAGGTGGAGCCCGGCGGGTAGGTCTCGCGCAGCGCCCGGTTCAGCATCGGGTCGTTCGGGTCGTACTTCTTCTGCAGCTTCTTCCACGCCGCGGCGTCGTTGTTCGAGTTGCCGGCGAACACCGAGGGGTCGTACGACGGGTAGGAGGCGAGGGCCAGGATCTTGCCGGTGGAGGGCTCCAGGGCGACGACCGCGCCCTTGCCGCCCTGGCTCTTCAGGCCGCTGTACGCGGCCTTCTGGGCGGCGGCGTTCAGCGTGGTGACGACGTTGCCGCCCTGCTTCTGCTTGCCCGTGACCATGTCGAGGGTGTTGCGGAAGAAGAGCCGGTCGTCGTTGCCGGTGAGGATGCCGTCCTCGAGGGACTCCAGCTGGTTGGCACCGAAGGCCTGGGAGGCGTAGCCGGTGACCGGGGCCCACATGGGGCCGTTCTTGTAGGTGCGCTTGTACTTGAGGTCGTTGAGGCCGGACGAACCGGAGGCGGTGGATCCGGTGATGGGGCTGCCGTCGACGATGATGTCGCCGCGCGGGGTGGAGTAGCGGGCGATCGTGACGCGGCGGTTCTTCGGGTCCGTCCGCAGGGTGTCGGCCTTGACGTACTGGAGCCAGTTGTCGCGCAGCAGCAGGGAAAGGATCAGGAGGCCGCAGAAGACCGCGATCCGGCGCAGGGGCTTGTTCATGACGGGCGGACCACCTGGGTCATCTCGGCGTCGGGGTTGCCGGCGGGGGCGGGTGCCGGGCGGCGTGCGGTGTCGCTGATCCTGATGAGGATGCCGATGAGCGCCCAGTTGGCGATGACCGAGGAACCACCGTAGGCGAGGAACGGCATGGTCATACCGGTCAGCGGGATGAGGCCCATCACGCCGCCGGCGACGACGAAGACCTGGAGCGCGAAGGCGCCGGAGAGGCCGATGGCGAGGAGCTTGCCGAACGGGTCGCGGGCGGCGAGCGAGGTGCGTACACCGCGTTCCACGATCAGGCCGTAGATCAGCAGGAGCGCCATGAGGCCGGCCAGGCCCAGTTCCTCGCCGAAGGTGGCGAGGATGAAGTCGGAGTTGGCGGCGAAGCGGATGAGGTCGGAGTGGCCCTGGCCGAGGCCGGTGCCCAGGGTGCCGCCGGAGCCGAAGGCCCACAGCGCCTGCATGGACTGCTCGGAGTGGCCGGCCACGCCCTGCTGGCTGAGCGCGTACTCCTTCATCGGGTCGAGCCAGGCCTGGACACGCTGCTGGACGTGCGGTTCGAAGCTGGCCACGCCGACCGCGCCGGCCCCGGACATCAGCAGGCCGAAGACGATCCAGCTGGTCCGCTCGGTGGCGACGTACAGCATGATCACGAACATGCCGAAGAACAGCAGCGAGGTACCGAGGTCGGTCTCGAAGACCAGGATGAGGATCGAGATGAACCAGACGACCAGGATCGGACCGAGGTCGCGGCCGCGCGGCAGGTAGAGGCCGATGAAGCGGCGGCTGGCGAGCGCGAGGGCGTCCCGTTTCACCATCAGGTAGCCGGCGAAGAAGATCGCCAGGACGATCTTGGCGAACTCACCGGGCTGGATGGAGAACCCCGCGACCGAGATCCAGATCTTCGCGCCGTAGATGTTGGCGCCCAGGCCCGGGACGAGCGGGAGCAGCAGCAGGAAGAGCGCGCCCACCATGGAGATGTAGGTGTAGCGCTGAAGGACGCGGTGGTCCTTGAGGAAGACCAGGACCGCGATGAAGAGCGCGATGCCCATCGCCGTGTAGAGCAGCTGGCGGGGGGCCGCCGTGCCGGCCTGCTTGATGGACTGCAGCAGCTTCGACTGGTCGAGCCGCCAGATGACCACCAGTCCGAGGCCGTTGAGCAGTGTGGCCAGCGGCAGCAGCAGGGGGTCCGCGTACGCGGCGAATCTGCGGACGGCGAGGTGGGCGACGCCGGCCAGGAGGCCGAGGCCCAGGCCGTAGCTGAGCAGGCCGGCGGGGACCTTGTCGTTGATGGCCAGGCCCACGTTGGCGTAGGCGAACACCGGGATGGCGACGGCGAACACCAGGAGTGCGAGCTCGGTGTTGCGTCGGCTCGGCGTGCCGATGGAGCCGATCGTGGACGTGTGGTGCGTAGACGTGTTGGTAGTACTGCTCATGGTGTGACGGGGCCTCTCACGGCTTGCCTACTGCTTACCGCACAGCGAGACGACCTTCTGCTCATCCTCCGAGAGGGTGGGGCCGGGGCTGGGGGTCGCTGAGGGGGACGGGGACGGTGACGCCGTGGAGGACGCCGAGTGTGAAGGGCTTGGCGAGGCCTTGGACGTGAGAGAGGTCTTGGTGGTTCCCGTGGCGCCGCCGGCCTCGCCCTGCCCGGTCTTGGCGCCGGCCTTGGAGCTGGTCCTGGACGCGGCCGCGGTGCGCTCCGACTCCTTCTTGCAGGCGGACGCCTGTACGGCCAGTTCCTGGACCTTGGACTGGGCGTCCTTGAGACCGCCCTCGGCGATGGTGGCCTTGACCTGCTTCTGCTGGTAGGGCGGCAGGTACTTGAGTTCGATCTCGGGGTGGTCGGTCTCGACCTTCGACAGCGACACCCAGGCCAGGTCCTGGCTGATGCCCTGGTAGAGCGCCACGTGCTCGCCGTTGGCGCCGACGTAGTACTGCGTCTGGGTCCAGCGCCAGCCGCCGTACAGGCCGCCGCCGACGACGGCGAGGGCGAGGGCGCCGAAGAAGGATCTCTTCAGCCACGTGCGGCCCTTGCGGGGCTTCACGAAGTCGTCGTCGGTGTAGTCGCCGAAGCTGCCGGCCGGGGCGTATCCGGTGGTGTCGCCGGAGCCGGGCGGGCCGAACTCGCCGCCCCCGCCCTGTCCGTGGCCCTGCCTGCCGAGGTTGGCGGCGCGGCCGGCCGGGGTCTGCATGAAGCCGTTGTCGTGCAGGTGCTGCTGGTTCTCCGCGACGGCGCCGACCACGACCGGCGTGTCGGAGAGCTGGCTCGCGAGGGTGTCGCCGGTGTCCAGGTCGAGGACGTCCGCGATGATGACGGTGATGTTGTCGGGGCCGCCGCCGCGCAGCGCGAGCTGGATCAGCTCCTGCACGGTCTCCTGCGGGCCCTGGTAGCTGGCGAGCGTCTCCTCCAGGGTCTGGTGGGAGACGACCCCGGAGAGCCCGTCGGAGCAGATGAGGTAGCGGTCCCCGGCGCGCACCTCGCGGATGGAGAGGTCGGGCTCGACGTGTTCGCCGCTGCCCAGCGCGCGCATCAGCAGCGAACGCTGCGGGTGGGTGGTGGCTTCCTCTTCGGTGATCCGGCCCTCGTCGACGAGCCGCTGCACCCAGGTGTGGTCCTGGGTGATCTGGGTGAGCAGGCCGTCCCGCAGCAGGTACGCGCGGGAGTCGCCGACGTGCACGAGGCCGAGCCGCTGGCCGGTCCACAGCAGGGCGGTGAGGGTGGTGCCCATGCCCTCCAGCTGCGGGTCCTCCTCCACCATGGCGCGCAGCTGGTCGTTGGCGCGCTGCACGGCGTGGCCGAGGGAGGTGAGGATGTCGGAGCCGGGGACGTCGTCGTCGAGCGTGACGAGGGTGGAGATCACCTCGGAGGAGGCGACCTCGCCTGCGGCCTGGCCGCCCATGCCGTCGGCGATGGCGAGCAGCCGGGGACCGGCGTAGCCGGAGTCCTCGTTGCCCTCCCGGATCATGCCTTTGTGCGATCCGGCGGCGAAGCGCAGTGACAGACTCATGCGCACCTCGCCCGTCGGCTCCGGGTACATCCGCACGGTGCCCACCCTCCGGTCGGGAGCGCGCAAAGGACCGGCGTCCGGTCCGCCGCTGCGTGCTCGCTCCGCTCGCGCCTAATCATGATGTAGCACTACTTCCGCAGCTCGATGACGGTTTTCCCGATGCGGATCGGGGCGCCCAGCGGGATCGGCGTGGGAGTCGTCAGCCGGGACCGGTCCAGGTACGTGCCGTTGGTGGAGCCGAGGTCCTCGACGATCCACTGTCCGTCGCGGTCCGGGTAGATCCTGGCATGGCGGCTGGAGGCGTAGTCGTCGTCCAGCACGATCGTCGAGTCGTGGGCGCGGCCCAGGGTGATGGTCTGCCCCTGGAGCGCGACCGTCGTCCCGGTCAGGGTGCCTTCGCTGACGACCAGCTTGCTGGGGGCGTTGCGCCGGCGGCCGCCGCCCGTGGGCTGCTGGCCGCGCTGCTGCGGGGGCGCGGCCTGCTGCCGGGCGGCGGGTTGCTGCCGGCGTCCTTCTTCCCTACGCGATCCGCGCTGGGTGACGCGCGTACCGAACAGGTCGCTGCGGATGACCTGCACGGCCACGATCACGAACAGCCACAGTACGGCCAGGAAACCCAGCCGCATGACCGTGAGGGTCAGCTCTGACATTGCCCCCGCTTCACCCTTCGGCTTGCCGGTAAATGATGGTGGTGCTGCCCACGACGATCCGCGAGCCGTCGCGGAGCGTAGCGCGGGTGGTGTGCTGCCCGTCCACCACGATGCCGTTGGTGGACCCGAGGTCCTGGATCGTCGAGGGCGTTCCGGTCCGGATCTCGCAGTGCCGGCGGGAGACGCCGGGGTCGTCGATCCGCACGTCGGCCTCGGTGCTGCGGCCCAGCACGAGTGTCGCGCGGGAGATCTGGTGGCGGGTGCCGTTGATCTCGATCCAGTAGCGGGTACGGGAGCCGGGCGCCGGGGCGCCGACGGGTCCCGAGGGTCCGGCGGGCCGCTGGCCTGCGGGCTGGGTCGGCTGTGGGTAGCCGTAGCCGCCGGGGCGCTGCGGGGCGCCGGGCGGCGGCGCGCTCGGCATGGGCGGGGCGGCCGCGCCGGCCGGAGGGTAGCCGTACCCGCCCGGTCGCTGCGGGGCGCCGCCCGCGGGGGCGCGGTCCGGGGCCTGCTGGTTGCTGGAGGAGGCGAGTGTGCGGCTGCGCACCCGGTACAGGCCGGTGTCGAGGTCCTCGGCCTTCTCCAGGTTGACCTTGATCGGCCCCATGAAGGTGTAGCGCTGCTGCTTGGCGTAGTCGCGGACCATCCCGGCGAGCTCGTCGCCGAGCTGGCCGGAGTAGGGGCTGAGCCGCTCGAAGTCGGGGGCGCTCAGCTCCACGATGAAGTCGTTGGGTACGACGGTCCGGTCGCGGTTCCAGATGGTCGCGTTGTTGTCGCACTCGCGTTGCAGCGCACCGGCGATCTCCACGGGCTGGACCTCGGACTTGAACACCTTTGCGAAGGTGCCGTTGACCAGACCTTCGAGACGCTGCTCGAACTTCTTCAGGACTCCCACAGGGCACCTCCTCTGTCGCCTTGCCCGTACTGCCTGCCGTGACCGCTACTGCTCACTGATCGTATCTACGCGCCCGGCAATCAGCCGGTTCCCCGAGCAGCCCCTCTTCGAACCGTTCGGTGCGCTTCTCCCGTCGAGGATCGGCGCTCCTTCTTCCCAGGATCGTAGAGGTGGCCCATGACCAGTGTCCCGCACCTGACTGTGGACCCGATCCGTCTCCTGGACAGATGGGGTGGACCGGTACGAGGTTGATACGTGAACGCCGACCGCCCGGTACGTGAGCGCGGTGATCACGGTGATCACGGTGATCACCGTGATCACCAGGTGAGCGCTGCCCACGGACAAGGGATGTGAACCCACCCTGTCCCACGTGCTAGTGTTCTGGATGTCGGAAGGGGCCAGCCCGGGAAACGGGGAGGGAACCGGAGGACACACCCAATGCGCGGGTGGCGGAATAGGCAGACGCGCTGGATTCAGGTTCCAGTGCCCGCAAGGGCGTGGGGGTTCAACTCCCCCCTCGCGCACAGCTGGATCGGGCGGCATCGTGATCACGGTGCCGCCCGATCTGTTTTCTGTGGGAAAGAACACGTGGACCGCCGACGGCTTGGAGCCGTCGGCGGTCTTGTTTGTGAGGAAGGTCTCAGGGCGCGGGCGCTGAGGCCGTCGGTTCAGCGCACCGGTCAGCGGGTGACCATGACCGCGTCCAGGTGCACGGTGGAGCGTCCCGGCGCGCTGCCGGTCAGCACCTTCAGCTGGGCCTTGTGCGTGGTGATCCGCGTACCGAGGGTGTGCGTGAACACCACCTTCCGGTGTCCCGTCGTCGAGGCGTAGGTGTTCACCGTGCCCACCGTGACCCCGTCCACCACGACCGCGAAACGGCCGCCGCCGGGCGTGCGGGTCGCGACGATCCGCAGCCTGGTGCCGTCCGCCGTGAAGGAGACCGAGGCCCCCTGCGTGGCGGAGACCCGCTCGGTTCCGGACCAGGCGGCAGCCACCGACGGCTTGCCCCATGTCCCGTGGAAGGCGAGCGCCGAGGACCGGTCGTCGACGGGGACGCCGCTGGTGACGGCCGCCGTCCAGGCCCCGGTCTGACCGGCGTCGTCGTGGGCGCGTACGGAGAAGCGGTACGTCAGACCCGGCTGCGGGGTCACCGGACTGCCGGCGGAGCCGAAGCTGCCGGACTTCGTCGTGGTGCGGCTGCGCCAGGTCTTGAGCGGCCCGAGCGTCCAGGCACCCGTGCTGCTGCGGGTGGCGACCTGCCAGCGGACGTCGTACGACGTCACGCCCGCCGTCTTCGCCGCCCAGCTCACCGGGATCACGGCACGGGTCGAGGCGTCGCTGGCCAGGGCGGGAGTGGTGACGGTCGCGGCGGGGACGGTCCTGCGCAGGGCGAGCGCGCCGCTGACGCCGGGTGCGGGCACGCCGGTGGCCGCGTCCTTGACGGCCAGGGTCCAGGTGTAGGCGCCTTCCGCGGCCGTGCCGCCCGCGTCGTTCTTGCCGTTCCAGACCGGGGCGACTTTGCCGCCGGAGGCTGTTCCGGTCAGGGTGCGTACCCGCGTGGTACCGGACGTGAGGGTGAGTGTCCAGGTCACCGGCCGGTTGTACGCCCAGACCGGCGCCCAGGTGTCGGACGAGCCGTCGCCGTTGGGGCTGAACCCGGCCGGGACGGAGGCGGAGGCGGAGGTGACCGAGGGAGCCCCGGCCCACACCGCGTGGGTGACGCCGGCGTCGTCCGTCCACGCCGCCCAGGGTGCCTCGCGGTCCACCGCCCACCGCTGCGCGGCAGCTGTGTCGGCCCGGTCCGGAAGAATGAACAGGGCCTGCGCCGTGGCTCCGCTCACGCCCAGGACCTGGGCGTTCAGTGTGACGCTCGGCGCGGTGTCCTTGGTGAACGTGTACAGGACCCCGGTGCCGAGGACCGGTGCCACCACGGAGGCGTCCACCGTCGTACGGGCGGTGGTGCCCGCCTTCAGGAGCAGGCCCTGGGTGGAGGCGGCTCCGCAGGTGGTCAGCAGGATCCAGGAGCCGCGCACCTGCAGACCGCCCGGCAGGCAGTCCACCGTGGTGACCGTGGACGTGGTTCCGGCGGCCAGATCGATGCGCCGGATCGACCAGCCGGAGGTCGCCTCCTTCACCGAGGTGTAAAGGGCGCCGCCGTACAGGGCCGAGCCCGCCGGCACCCGCTCGCTCGCGCCGGTGGCCACGGTGTACAGCAGGAGCGTGCCGTTGTAGACGGTGTTCTTGTCCGACAGCAGGAAGTGGCCGCCGTCGAAGTCCACGACCTGGTCCGCGGAGGTGTCGCTCAGCTGGAGCGGCACACCGGTCGGCCGCCCCTTGTCGTACACCTCGTAGGCGTCGCCCTGCTCGACGAGTACCCGGTTCCCGGCGGCGGCCAGCGTCTGGTGCACGGTGCCGGTCCTGTAGGCCAGGACGCGTGACGGCGCCGTGGCCGACGCGCCGGACGGGCCGACCGTGAGGCCGGAGGAGAGCAGCACACCGGTACGGCGGGAGGAGTCGTCGGCGGTGTAGAGGGTTCCGCCGGACAGGGCCAGGGCGTCCAGCCGGGCGGGACCGGCCGGGAGGGTGGAGGCGTCGCCGTCGGCGGTGGAGACCCTGCCGTCGCGCAGGGTCTGGACGGCGGCGTCCACGTCGGGCCGGTACAGGGCCGCGCGCATCCTGCCGTCGTCGCCCACGGAGATGTCCCCGAACGTGCCGTCGAGGTCGGCCGCAGGCGTGGAACCGTCCCGGGACATGGCGTGCAGCTCGTTGCCGTCCGCGCTCCACGCGTACCAGGCCAGGGTGTCGTCGCTGATCCAACGGGCCTTGTCGGTGGGGAGGGTGACGGTCGCCGAGCCCTCGCCGGGTGCGGAGCGCCGCCACTCGGTCAGCGTGGCACCGTCGACGACCCCGAAGTGTGAGGGGGTGAACTCAAGCCCCTGCGGCAGCGCGTCGGTGTCGGGTTCGGCGACGGTGACGGTCGTGCCGGTGGCGAAGTCGACGTACACGATCCGGTGGCCCCAGCCGGGTGCGGTGCGCCGCAGCACCAGGGCCCCCTCGGCGTCCGAGGCCAGCACCTCGTACTGCTCGTCGTCGGAGAGCAGCACGCGGTCGCCCTGGGAGGTGCGCAGCACCAGGCGCACGCGGTACGCCGAATCGGCGTCGGTGTAGGCCTGTTGTACGAGGATGCCGTCACCGGCCTGGGCCCGGTACCGTTCGTCGCCCGCGGCGCCCGAGCCGTCGTAGGCGACAGCCAGGGTCTCCCGTCGGTCGGTGTCGAGGTGCCGCAGGGTCACGTGGTCGGCGAGGGCGCCGTTCGGATTCGTCGAGGTGGCGACGGCCACCACCGAGTGCTGGACGGAGACCGTGCGGACAACGACCCCCTCGCTGTTGTCTGCCAGCGCCCCCAGATCCTGCGGGGTGCCTCCGGAGACGGAGAGCCAGCCGTGCGGCAGGGTGTCGGAGGAGGTGTTCTGCTCCCAGACGACCGACTGTCCCGACCCGGACACCTCACCGACCGACGGCGCGGACGTGCTCCGGGCCGGCAGGGAGACCGTCACCCCGGAGGTGGCCGAGGCGGTGGGGACGCATGCGACGGTCCCGGCGAAGGCCACTGAACCGGCGATACCTACCGATACCCAGCGGTGACGTCTGTGCGATGACATGGAGTCACATTCCTCTCGAACATGAGAGCGGGATCATCGCATACGCGCAGGACACGGGCGTGAACAGAATCGGAGGCCGCCCTTCCCCGGCACGGTGCGGGGCGGGCGGACTACTCCGGTGACCCTGCCGGTCGCGTCGCCCGGGGGCGTAGGGCGAGATGGGCCGCGGTGGCGGTGGTGGTCGTGGCGAGGAGCACGCAGGCCGCGCTGGCCATGGCCATCGCCTGCCACGGCAGGTGGACCGGGACCGGCGCCGACAGGGTGTGCAGCGCTGCCCACATCGCCGCCAGATCGAGTACGGCCACCAGCAGACCGAGCACCGCCCCGACCGTGACCGCGGTCAGAGCCTCGGCGGCGACCAGCCGCAGCACCTGCCACCGGGTGGCCCCGGCCAGCCGCAGGATCGCGAACTCGCGGACCCGTTCGGAGGTGGCCATCACCATGGTGTTGACCAAGGAGATGGCGGTGTAGAGGAGCCCGATGCCGAGGACCAGGAGGAGACCGAGGCGGGTGGTGCGGTCGGTCCGCGGGGCGGTCGCCGCGATCCACCCGGCCGCGGTGCGCACCCGGCCGCCGTCCGCCGCCACCGCCGTGCGCAGCCCGGCCGCCACGGCGCCCGGGTCCGCGCCGTCCCGTACCGCGACGTCGACCCGGTCGACGTCCGCGCCGGCGGCGTTGGCCGGTGTGATGTACACACCGTTGTCGCCGGTGCCCGTGCGCAGCACGGCGGCGATGCGCAGGGTCCGCCGGGTGCCGTCGCCGAGCCACACCCGCACCCGCCGGCCGACGGTGTGCTGCGCCCACTCCTCGTTCACGATGATCGAGCCGTCGTCGAGGTCGGCGGTCCGGCCGGCGGCGAGCGGAAGGCGGCTGGTGGCGGCCAGCGCCCCGGGACCGGCGGCCCGGGCCTCGGACCTGACCAGGGAGACCCCGTCCTCCAGGACGTACACGGCGCTCGACGCGGTCGCCGACACCTCGGCACCGGGCACGCCGCGAAGCGCCGTGAGCGTCGGCGCGTCGAACCCGCCCGCCGCGGGTGTGACCACGAAGTCTGCGGTGGTGCGGGCGCGGGACTCGGCGGTCCTGGCCGCGTTCAGGGTCGCGGTGGCGCCGAGCAGCGAACCCGCGAGGGCCACGGTGACCAGCACGGGTGCCGCGACGGCCGCCGTACGGTGGACCGCGGCCGCCGCGTTCTCGCGCACCAGTGTCCCGACGGCGCCCGGGAGCCGGGACGGGGCCCAGGTGAGCAGCCGGACCAGCGGGCGGACCAGGACGGGGGCGAGCAGGGCCACCGCCGTGATCAGCAGCATGGGGCGGCTCACATACGACTTGCGATGCAGCAGGTCGCCGGGGTCACCGACGGCGAGCAGGACCGCCGCGGCCAGCAGCAGACCCACGCCGAACACCCGGCGCCCGGGCGGCATCGCCCTGTTGTCGACGGCTGCCGCGCGCAGCGCCTCCGTCGGCCCTGTCCGCCCCGCCCGCCGGGACGCGGCGAGCACTCCGCCGAGGGCGACCAGCACTCCCGTCGAAAAAGCGGCGACGTAGGGCCAGGTGTGGTCGCCGATCCGGAACCAGGCCGGGGCGAGGTTCTCGGCGACCGTCCAGCGGACGAGGTGGGGGGCGCCGTAGCGGCCGAGCACACAGCCCGCCGCCGAGGCGACCACCCCGACCAGCAGGGCCTCGGCGGCCACCGTCCGGCGGACCTGACCAGGCGTCGCCCCGGCGGTGCGCAGCAGACCGAACTCGCGGCGGCGCTGGGCGACCGCGAACGCGAACGTCGACGCCACCACGAACACCGAGACGAAGGCGGTGACCCCGCCGGCCGTGCCGAACAGGGCGTTCAGCGCGGTCAGCGCCGCGCGGTCCCGGTCGGGGTCCGGGTCGGCGTAGCGGCGGTCGTCCCCGGTGAGGACGTGCACGCCGGGGGTGCCCTCGACCGCCTCGCGGACGGCCGCGGGGGCTGCGTCCACGACCGCCTGGACGCTGCGGGGCGCCAGTCGGGCGGCGCGGTCATCGGTGTAGAAGACGGCGTGCTCGAAACCGCGGTCGGTGACCGTGCCGACGACGGTGACGTCGCCGTGATCCGTGCGCAGGAGTCGGCCGGGCTGTGTCCACGTGCCGCTGACGACCACTTCGCCGGCGGTGCGGGGGGCCCGTCCGGAGGTGATCCGGTACGGCGCGAACGCCGCGACCGACCACGGGTGACCGACGAGGTCGCCGGGGGCGTCCGGCGTCGCCCGCACGGCGAAGGTGCGGTCCGGGACGACCCTGCCGAGTTTCCGCAACCCGTCGACCACGGCGGGAGGTACGGCACGGGGGACGGCCAGCTTCTGGGTGCGGTCGCCGATCGGGGTGGCCACGCGCAGGGTGTCGGTGCCCCTGACGACGACCGGGGCCGCGGCGAACCGTTCCGGCGCACGCCGCGGCGCGTCCCCGGTGGCGGCGAGCGCCAGGCCCGTCGTGGTGAGCGCTCCGACGCCGAGACAGAGCGCGACGAAACTCCCGACGAAGCCGATCCAGCGGGCCCGCACGGTGCACAGGGCGACGCTCAGCATGACGGGGCCTTCGGGACGGGGGTGCGGGTGAGGGCCGACGTGGGGGCGCGCTTCGTCATGTGGGTGGCGATGGTGTCGGCGTCCGCGCCCGTGAGTTCGCCGCTGAGGCGGCCGTCGGACAGGAAGACCACGCGGTCGGCGTGGGCCGCTGCGACCGGGTCGTGGGTGACCATGACGATCGTCCGGCCCTCTTGGTCGGTCATGGCGCGCAGCAGCGCCAGCACCTCACGGCCGGTCCGCAGGTCGAGGGCGCCGGTCGGCTCGTCGCCGAACAGCACCTCGGGGCGCATGATCAGGGCTCTCGCGAGCGCCACCCGCTGCTGTTGACCGCCGGACAGTTCGGCCGGCCGGTGCCGGGCGCGGTCGCCGAGGCCGACCTGCCGGAGCACCTCGCGCACCCGGGCCCTGGGCACCCGCCTGCCCGCCAGCCGCAGCGGCAGCGCCACGTTCTGCTCGGCGGTCAGCGACGGCAGCAGGTTGAACGCCTGGAACACGAACCCGACGCGCTCACGGCGCAGCCGGGTCAGCCCGGTCTCGCTCAGCCCGGTCAGCTCGGTCCCGCCCAGCACGACCGACCCTGAGGTGGGCCGTTCGAGGCCCGCCGCGCACTGCAACAGCGTCGACTTGCCGGACCCGGACGGTCCCATGACGGCCGTGAAGGTGCCCCTTGGAAAGTCCAGGGAGACCCGGTCGAGCGCGGTGACGGCGCTGTCACCGGAGCCATGACGGCGGCTGACCGAGCGCAGGTTGATGGCGTCCACAGGTCCTCGCATGTCGTGTGTCGTTCCTCGGCGAACTCCACGAAACAGTCCGGGGACGGGGCGGCACACTGCGGCAGGACGGAGAACCAGGGTAGGGCCAGGCATACCCCCGGGACGGTGGCCGGACGGATGGCCGGGCCCCGGGGCCGCCGCCTACGGTGGCCCCCATGCAGCCCCCTCCGGCCCCTGCGCCCTCCCCGACCTGCGCGCCCTGTCCGGCCCCGGCCCCCGTGCGCAGCGTCTGGCAGGCCATGGCGGGGCCCGGTTTCCTGATCTCCCCCTGGCCCTGGCGGGCCGCCGCCTACCTCTCGACCGGCGCGGTGACCGGCGCCGTACTCCTCGTGGGGCTGGTCGGCGCGGTCACGGCGGGCGGCGTGCTCGCCGTCGTGTTCGTCGGGCTGCCGCTGCTGCTCCTCACGGCGCTCGCGGGTCTTCCGGTGGCCTGGCTGGAACGGCACCGGCTGCGCCTGGTCGACCGCGAGCGGGTGTACGACCCGCATGTGCCGCCCGCCGCCGCCGGACTGCGGGCGTGGCTCGCGACCCGGCTGGGGGAGCGGGCGACCTGGCGCGAACTCGGTCACGCGTTGCTGTTCGCGGGACTGTTGTGGCCGGTGGACGCGCTCGCCGTGACCCTCGCCCTGCTCTGCCCGCTGGCCCTGCTGGCGACTCCGCTGCTGCTGGCGACGGCCGGTGGCGGCCGGGAGACGAAGGTGCTGAAGGTGTGGACGGTCACCGGCTGGCCGGCCGCCTTCGGGGCCGCGGTGGCCGGAGTGTGCCTGCTGGCCCTCGGCGGCTACGCGCTGGGCGTGGTGGCGGGCGCACGGGCCGGGCTGACCCGGCTGCTGGTCGCACCGCGCGAGCCGGAGTCGGGCGCCCGGGTGGCGGAACTCGTCCGATCCCGGGCCAGGTTGGTGGACGCCTTCGAGGCGGAGCGGCGGCGCATCGAGCGCGATCTGCACGACGGGGCACAACAACGGCTGGTCGCCCTGTCGATGACGCTCGGCCTGGCCCGGCTGGACGCCCCGCCGGGTCCGCTCGCCGACCGACTCGGCAAGGCGCAGCGGGAGGCGGAGGAGGCGCTCGCCGAACTGCGCGGCATCGTCCACGACATCCACCCCAAGGTGCTCGCCGACCACGGTCTGGAGGCCGCGGTCGCCGACGCCGCGGACCGTACGGCCGTCCCCGTGGACGTCGGCTTCCGGCTCCCGGTGCGGCTGCCGCGGTCCGTGGAGGCGGCCGCGTACTTCGTGGTGCGCGAGGCGCTCGCCAACGTCGACCGGCACAGTGGCGCGGGCCGCGCGGAGGTGACCGGCGGCCACCGGGACGGCCGGCTGCTCCTGGAAGTGCGCGACGACGGCCGGGGCGGTGCGGACGCCTCGGCGGGCAGCGGGCTCACCGGACTCGCGGACCGGGTGTCGGTGCTGGATGGCAGACTCTTCCTGTCCAGTCCGCCGGGCGGACCGACCCTGCTGCGTGTGGAGTTGCCGTGCAGTCCTTGCGAACCGACCGGGGGCTGCGCGTAGTCCTGGCCGAGGACAGCGTCCTGCTGCGTGAGGGGCTCGTGGGGCTGCTGGGCCGCTGTGGTCATCAGGTGGTCGCGGCCGTGGGGGACGCCGGGACGCTGGAGGCGGCCGTCGGGGAGCACGCGCCCGACGTCGTCGTGACGGACGTACGGATGCCGCCGGGCTTCCAGGACGAGGGGCTGCGCGCCGCGGTGCGGCTGCGCGCGGACCGGCCGACACTGCCGATCCTGGTGCTCAGCCAGTACGTGCAGCGCAGTTACGCCGCGGAACTCCTCGACTCCGGGGACGGCACGGGCGTCGGGTACCTGCTGAAGGACCGGGTGGGGCGGGTGGCGGAGTTCGTCGAGGCGTTGTGCGAGGTGGCCGCCGGGGGGACGGTGGTCGACCCCGAGGTCGTACGACAGCTGCTGCGTCGGCGGAGGGACCCGCTGGAGCGGTTGTCGCCGCGAGAGCGGGAGGTGCTGGCGCTGGTGGCCGAGGGGAAGTCGAACGGGGCGATCGCCAGGGAACTGGTCGTCTCCGAGGCGGCGGTCGGCAAGCACATCGGGGGGATTCTCACGAAGCTCGACCTGCCGCCGGCGCAGGAGACGCACCGGCGGGTGCTGGCGGTGCTGGCGTATCTGAGGGCGTGAGTGCGAGCGGCGCTCACCTCGGTGCCCTGCGCGCCCGGCCCCGCGCCTGCCTGCGGGGGCGCGGAGTTGTCCACAGGGTCTGACGGGTTCCGACGGTCGCCTGTACCGTCTGCACGAGTTGATGTTCGAGCAGGTGCCGATCGGCGCACGGGGGAGGCGGTCGACGTGACCGGACGGGAAGAGCTGACGACGGTCGGGACACGCGTGCTGCCCTCGCCGAAGGGCTTCGCGCAGTGGCCGCCGAAGGGCTCACCCAAGGCGGAGGGCAAGGCGTTGCGTACGGCGGTGCCGCGCGCCGCGCACGCCGCCCTGGACCTGGACGGCTCCCGGCCCGACGCGGTGAGCGCGGTCGAGGAGTCCAACCGGGACCGCATCCCGGAGCTGGTCCCGATAAGGGTCGGCAGGATGACGGCGTCCCCGTTCGCGTTCCTGCGCGGCTCGGCCGGGCTGATGGCGCACGACCTGGCCCGCACCCCGATGACCAGGATCGCCACCCAGATCTGCGGCGACGCCCACGCGGCCAACTTCGGTCTGTACGGCGACCCGCGAGGCGATCTCGTCATCGACCTGAACGACTTCGACGAGACGGTGCTCGGCCCCTGGGAGTGGGACCTCAAGCGGCTCGCCGCCTCCCTGGTGCTGGCCGGCCGGGAGGCGGGCGCCGACGAGGACATGTGCCGCAAGGCGGCGGGCGACGCGGCAGGCGCCTACCGCCGCACCATGCGTCTGCTGGCGAAGCTCCCGGTGCTGGACGCCTGGAACGCCATCGCGGACGAGGAACTGGTCTCGCACTCCGACGCCCACGACATGCTCGGCACCCTGCGCCGGGTCTCGGAGAAGGCCCGCGCCAACACCAGCGGCCGGTTCGCGGCCCGTGCCACCGAGCCCACCGAGGACGGCGGCCGCCGCTTCGTGGACGCCGCGCCGGTACTGCGCCGGGTCGGTGACGCGGAGGCCGCGGCCGTCACCGCGGCCCTGGAGCACTACGTCGGCACGCTCTCCGAGGACCGGCACCCGCTGCTCGCCCGGCACACCCCGCACGACGTCGCCTTCCGGATCGTGGGCACCGGCAGCGTCGGCACCCGGTCCTACGTCGTCCTCCTCCTCGACCACCGCGGCGAGCCGCTGATCCTCCAGGTCAAGGAGGCCCGTCCGTCCGCGCTCGTACCGCATCTCGCCACGGCCGGGTTCGAGGCGCCGGCCGTCGAGCACGAGGGGCGCCGGGTGGTCCTCGGCCAGAAGCGGATGCAGGTGGTCAGCGACATCCTGCTCGGCTGGACGACGGTGGCGGGGCGCCCCTTCCAGGTCCGGCAGTTCCGCAACCGCAAGGGCAGCGTCGACCCGGCCGCCCTGTCCCCCGACCAGATCGACGACTACGGCCGGATGACCGGCGCCCTGCTGGCCCGCGCCCACTCGCACAGCGCGGACCCGCGCCTGATCGCCGGGTACTGCGGCAAGAGCGAGGAACTGGACGAGGCGATCGCCGCCTTCGCGGTCACCTACGCCGACCTGACGGAGGCGGACCACGAGCACCTGGCGGCCGCGGTGCGGGCGGGACGGATCGCGGCGGAGCCGGGCGTGTGAACCGCGGGGGCGGGACGCGGGGACACCGAGAGGCAGGGACGGGGTGTGCCCCGACGGCCGCGCCCCACGCGCCGGCCTGCCGCCCCGGCACCCTGGTCGTGGCCCGCGCGGACCTGGTCGCCGAGTGGGTCCCGGCCACCGCCGGCGGCGACAGGCCCTAGTCTGGTCGGGTGACGACCCCGGAAGCTGAGCAGTCCCAGGCACCGCGGCCCGAGGAACGCCTGGAGCGGGCCGTGCGGGCCGCCGAGCAGGCCTTGATCGAGTACGAGATCGCGGTCGAGACCTTCCGTGTCGAGGTCGAGAACTTCTCCCGCCTGCACGAGCAGAAACTCGGCCCGCTCTACCTGCGCCTCGAAGAACTGGACGCACGGATCGCGGAGGCCAAGGCCGCCCGCACCGGCGACCCCGAGGACGTCCGCGCCGCCGAGGAGGCCCGCGCCCGGGTCATGCCGATCCCCGGCGTCGAGGAACTGCTGCACGGCTGGATGGACGGCGACGGCCTGTTCCCGGAGGCCGTCTCGATGCTCACCGAGCAGGAGGTGCGGCCTCCGCAGCGGGTGCGGCCCAGCGAGGAGGCCCGCAGGCTCTACCGCGAGCTGGCCCGCAAGGCCCACCCCGACCTGGCGCAGGAGCCGGCCGAGCAGGAGCGCCGCGAGGAGTTCCTCAGCCGGGTCAACGCGGCTTACGCCCGGGGTGACGAGGCCCTGCTGCGCGAGCTGGCCGAGGAGTGGGCGGCCGGTCCGGTCCCGCCGGAGCGCCGGCCCAGCCGCGCGGAGGAGCTGTACGCCCGCCTGGAATGGCTCTCCCAGCGCAAGGAACTGCTCGGCCTGGTCGCCAAGGAACTGGAGGACGGACCCATCGCCGGTCTGCTCCGGCTGGCCCCCGACGACCCGGACAGCCTCCTCGACGAGATCGGCGAGCGGCTCCGCAAGGACGTGGCCGAGCGCGAGGCCGAGCTGGCCACGCTGCTCGCGCAGGAGTAGCGGCCGGGCACGGGAGCAGTGGCCGGGCGCGGGAGCAGTGGCCGGGCGGGGGCGGCGGTCGGGTAGCGTCGGGGACATGAACTTCGCAGCGCGTGTGCCCACGGTCGGGGTCTCGGACCTCAAGGACGGCGACTTCCTGCTGGACGTCCGCGAGGACGACGAGTGGCAGGCCGGCCACGCCGCGGGCGCCCTGCACATCCCGATCAGCGAGTTCGTGGCCCGCTACGGCGAGCTGACCGAGGCCGCCCCGCAGGACGGCCGCGTCCACGTCATCTGCCGCTCCGGCGGCCGCTCCGCCCAGGTCACGATGTACCTGGTCCAGCAGGGCGTCGACGCGGTGAACGTGGACGGCGGCATGCAGGTGTGGCAGGCGGCCGGCCGGAAGGTCGTGACGGACACGGGCGAAGAGGGTTTCGTCCTCTAGCGCTCGTCCTCTGGCGCTCGGGCGCTGGCGTTCGGGTCCTGGCGTTCGGGTCCTGGCGTTCGGGTCCTGGCACTCGGGTTCTGGCGCTCGGGCGCTGGCGTTCGGGTCCTGGCACTCGGGTTCTGGCGCTCGGGCGCTGGCGTTCGGGTCCTGGCACTCGGGTTCTGGCGCTCGGGCGCTGGCGCTCGGGTCCTGGCACTCGGGTTCTGGCGTTCGGGGCCAGCGTGGTCCGCGAGGCGCCGTCGGACTGCCGCTAACCCAGTGGGTGCGCGGCCAGCAGGTCCCCCAACGCCTCCTCATGGGCCCCCGCGCCCCCGAGCGCCAGCTCGAGCTGCTTCGCCCAGGCGTGGTACCGGTGCAGCACGTACTCGGTGTCGGCGCCGAAGCCTCCGTGCAGGTGCTGCGCGGTCCCCACCACGCGCCGCACCCCCTCCGCCGCCCAGATCTTCGCCACGGCCACATCCCCGGCCAGGGGCAGGGTCCCGGCCGCCCCCGACGCGATCCGCCACGCCGCCTGCCACAGCGTCGCCTCCATCGCGCGCAGGTCGATGTACCGGTCGGCGGCCTGCACGGCCACCGCCTGGAACGTGGCGATCGGATGCCCGAACTGCTCCCGCTTGCCGGTGTACTCGCTGGTCAGCCGCAGCACCCGGTCACCCACCCCGAGCGCCAGCGCGCAGGTCCCGGTCACGAGCAGCTCCCGCAGCCACTCCCAGGCCCCCGGCTGCTCCAGCACCTCCCGGCCGGCGACCCGCACCGACTCCAGCCGGAGCTCGCCGAGCCGTTCCCCGCTGGTCGACACCTGCTCGGCGAGCGTGACCCCGTCCGCGCCGGGCGCCACCAGCGCCAGCACGCTCCGGTCGGTGCCGGTGTGCGCGGGGACGACGACGAGATCGGCGTCGTACGCCCACGGCACCGATGTCTGCACCCCGTCCAGCACCCACTCGGCGCCGTCCCGCCGTGCGGTCACCGCCAGTTCGGCCGCGTCGTGCCCGGTGCGTCCGCTCGCGGCGACGGTCAGCACCGGCTCGCCCCGTCCTGCACGTGGCAGCAGCCGCCCTCTCAACTCCTCGTCCCCATAGGCTTGTACGGTCGCCAGGGCCGCGCTGTGTTCCAGCAACGGCACCCGTGCCAGCACCTTCGCCGACTCCCGCAGCACCAGGCACAGCGCGATGGCGTCCAGGCCGGCCCCGCCGTACTCCGCGCCGGGCAGCAGGCTCAGCAGATCCGCGGCCGCCAGCCTGTCCCACAGTTCCCGGTCGAAGCCCTCGGCCACGGCACCGGTGGTCAGCGCAGGGCTCGGCACCGCGTCCGGTGCCACCCCGGCGAACACCCCGCGTGCCGCCTCGGCCGCCGCCAACTGCTCCTCGGTGAAGGTGAAGTCCACGGTCCTGTCCTCCCGGCGGTGTGCTGAACTGACGGTCCGTCAAGATAGAACAGGTTCTAGAAGAAGGGAACCGAAAACCCCCGCGACCTCCGGCGCGTCCCGTCGTACGCTGTCGGCCGCTGTCCGCCGACGGGGACGGACACACGAGGGAGGACGCCATGGGGATCCGAAGCCTGACCCGGACCGAGGCCGAGCACCGGGCCGCGCTGATCTCGGTCGACCGGTACGACGTGGACATCGACCTCACCGCGCTGCCCGGAGGACCGGAGTTCCGGGCTGTCTCCACCATCACGTTCACCTGCTCCGAGCCGGGCGCGGAGACCTTCGTCGACTGCGCGGCGGAGGTCCGCGCCGCCACCCTGAACGGCACCCCGCTCACCCCCTCCGGCGACGGCCGGATCCCGCTGCCCGGTCTCGCCGCGCACAACGTGCTGCGCGTCGAGAGCGTCCAGGTTGACACCGCCACCGGTGAGGGCGTGCACAAGGCGACCGACCCGGCCGACGGCGAGGTCTACGCCTGGACGAGCTTCGAACCCGACGAGGCCCGGTTCGCCTGGGCCTGCTTCGACCAGCCCGACCTCAAGGCCCCGCACGCCTTCACCGTCACCGCCCCGGCCGCCTGGACCGTGCTCAGCAACTCCGGCGGCCCGCGCGTCGAGGAGCAGGGCGCCGCCCGCCGCTGGGTCTTCCCCGACACCCCACCGCTGTCCACGTACAACACCGTCGTCAACGCGGGCCCCCTCCACGGGATCCGCCGCGAGGCGGATGGCCACGACCTCGGCATCTACGCCCGCCGTTCGCTCGCCGAGGTCCTCGAACGCGACGCCGACGAGATCTTCACCCTCACCCGGCAGGGCCTCGCCTTCTACGCCGAGGCCTTCGCGATGCCGTTCCCGCAGCGCACCTACAACCAGGTGTTCATGCCGGAGTTCGGCGGCGCGATGGAGAACTACGGCTGTGTGACCTGGTCGGACGGGTTCCTGCGACGGGCCGAGCCGACGCCCGCGGAGCGGGAGCTGCTCGCGGTCGTGCTGCTGCACGAGATGGCGCACATGTGGTTCGGCAACATCGTCACCATGCGCTGGTGGGACGACCTCTGGCTGAACGAGGCCTTCGCCGAGTTCGCCTGCCACTGGGCCGCCGAGGGCGCCACCCGCTACACCGACGCCTGGGCGGGCCACCTCGCCGGCGACAAGCTCAAGGCCTACCTCTCCGACCAGGGCCCGGTCTCGCACCCGATCCACCAGCCCATCCACGACGTCGCCCAGGCCGCGTCGATCTTCGACAACATCACCTACCCCAAGGGCGCCTCCGTCCTCCACCAGCTGATGACCTACGTCGGCGAGGACCGGTTCCGGGCCGGCATGGCGGCCTACTTCGCCCGGCACGCCTGGGGCACCACCACCCTCCAGGACCTGATCGACGCGCTCTCCGAGGCCGGCGGCCGCGACCTGACCGGGTGGCGGAAGGCCTGGCTGGAGACGGCCGGCACCGACCGCTTCACGCTGGAGCACGACGGCGACACCGTCACCCTGGTCGCCGACGGCACCCCCCGCCCCCAGATCCTCGCGGTCGGCGCGTACGACCGGCAGGGCGGGGCACTGAAGCGCACCTCGCTCGTCCGTGTCGAGGTCACCGACGCCCGCACCCCGGTCGCCGGTCTCCCCGCCGACGCCGACCTCCTCCTCGTCAACGACGACGACCTCACCTTCGCCACCGCCCGCCCGTCCGCCGCCACCCGCGACACCCTCTTCCAGGCCGCCGCCCTGTTGCCCACGCCCATCTCCCGGGGCGTGGCCGCCGCCACCGTCTGGGACATGCTGACGGCCGGTGAGGCCACCGCGGCCGAGGCCGGGCGCAGCCTCACCGCGGTCCTCGCGGCCGAGACCTCCGACGCGGTGATCGAACCCTGTCTCCACCTCGCCACCACCGTCGCCGAACTCTGGGCCCCGCCCGCCGAGCGCCCCGCCCTGAGCCGGGCGGTGGCCGCGGTCTGCCGACGGCTCGCGGCCGACCCGGGCCGCCGCCAGGTCGCCCTGCGCGGCCTCGCCCGCACCGCGGACGCCGAGCACCTGGCCTGGCTGCGCGACCAGGCCGGTGACGACGTCGACCTGCGCTGGCGCGCCCTGGTCCGGGAGGCCGAACTCGGCGGCGACACCTCCGCCGAGTCCGCCGCCCTGCTCGAACGCGACCCCGACCCCGAAGCCTGGGTCCGCGCCCTCACCGTCCGGGCGGCCGCCCCCGATCCCGCGGCGAAGGCCGAGGTCTGGCAGCGGCTGGCCGTGGACCGCGCGGTGCCCGTCCACGCGGTCTCCACGGTGGCGGCCGGTTTCTGGCGCCCTGGCCAGGATGCCCAGCTCGCCCCCTACGCCCAGCACTACCTCGACGCCGTCCCCGGCCTGGACCAGGGCGGCATGATTCCGGCGATGGTCTACGCATCCCAGCTCTTCCCCCTGTTCGCCGTCGACGGGGCCTACCTCGAGAAGGCCCAGCGGGCCGCCCGGCAGGTTGCCCCGGTGGTCCGCAACACCCTCCTGGAACGCGCGGACGCGGTCCGCCGGATGCTCCGGGCGCGGGCCGCCGCCGTCTGACGCCCGCGCCTGCCCATTCTCGACCGGAACGGCTTACGGCGGCGGGCCCTGTGGAAAACGTCCGCCGCGGCTTGTGGAAAACTCGCGTGAGCGATCCGGCCGACCCGACCGGACGCCGTTGACCTGCGGTTTCCTCGCCCGGAGTGCTCTACCGGGCCGTACCGGAGGGCCGGCGGCGCACCCCGGAGTGGCGACGACCACGTGCCCCGGCTCCCTCCCGGGGCTGCGCCCGGCGGCCGGTGCTGAGTACCGTTCCGTGCGAGTGCCGGGCGGTGGCACACGGGCGGTTGCGGACCGGCTGTCCGGACGATGAGGCGGGACCGGGAACGGGGCGGCATGGACGCGTACGACGAGGACTCGGACGCCCGACACGGGCCGGACGGTCCGCACGGGTCCGACGGTCCGCACGCGCCGGACGGTCCGTACGGGTCCGACGGTCCGCACGCGCCGGACGGTCCGTACGGTCCGTACGGGTCCGACGGTCCGTACAGATCCGACGGTCCCAGCCGATCCGATGCTCCGGGTGGAGCCGGTGCGGTGCGGGCCCGTGTCCCGGCCGGGCCCGGCGCCCCGGCGCCCGTCCCCGGCGGCTCCGCGCCCGTCCCCGGCGGCTCCGCGCCCGTCCCCGGCGGCTCCCTGCCCGTCCCCCGCTCCGGCGTCGCCGCCCTCTCCCCCCGCTACCAGGTCGGCGCGGCCCTCGCCGTGGCCCTGGTCGCGGTCACCGCCTGTGTGCACCTCGGGATGGTGTTCCTGAGCCTCGCGCCGGCGAACACGGTGACCAAGCGGCACGGCAAGGCGATCGAGGAATGGGTGTACCCCGAGTTCGAGCAGAACTGGAAGCTCTTCGCACCCAACCCGCTCCAGCAGAACATCGCCGTGCAGGTCCGAGCCGACGTGCTGATGCCCAACGGCACCACGACCACCACCGGCTGGAACGACCTGTCGGTGCAGGACGGCAAGGCGATCGACGGCAGCCTGCTGCCGAGCCACACCGTGCAGAACGAGCTGCGCCGCGCCTGGGACTTCTTCGTCACCACGCACGGCGCCGACAACAGCCCGATCGGCATCCGCGGCTCCCTGTCCGAGCAGTACCTGCGCCGGATCGTCGTGATGCGCATGTACGAGCAGGACGCGACCAGCAACAAGGGCACCATCCAGCGGGTGGAGGTGCGCTCCAGCACCACCAACGTGCCCCCGCCCAACTGGAGCGGGGAGAAGGTCTCGGACACCCCGGTCTACCGGGTGCTGCCCTGGTGGACGGTCACCGCCGACGAGGCGAACGGGGGTGTGCGGTGAGCCGTCTCGCCCTGTGCCTGTCCCGCGCCGTCGCCCGGGTGACCGAGTCGGCGCTCGGCCCGTACCAGACGGCCGTCGTCCGCATCGGCTTCGCCGCCACCTGGCTGCTGTTCCTGCTGCGCGAGTACCCGCACCGCCAGGAGCTGTACGGCCCCGACGGCCCCTGGAGCTTCGGCCTCGCCCAGCAGCTGACCGCCGACAACCACGCCTTCACGGCGCTGCTTGCCTCCGACGGCCAGGCCTTCTTCGAGGTCTTCTACTTCCTGGCGGTCCTCTCCAGCGCCCTGCTGCTGGTGGGCTGGCGCACCCGCGCCACCTCCGTGCTGTTCATGGTCGGCGTGCTGTCCCTCCAGAACCGCAGCGTCTTCATGGGCGACGGCGGCGACAACGTGCTGCACCTGATGTCCTTCTACCTGGTGTTCACCCGCTGCGGCCAGGTGTGGTCGCTGGACGCGCGCAGGGCGTCCAGGGCGGCCGGGTCATCCGTGCCGTCCGGGGCGACCGACCGGGTGGGGCCTGCCCTGTGGGCGGTCTCCGGTCTCGTGCTGGTCGCGGCGGCCCTCACCGGCCGCACCGGCGGCGGCTGGCTGGTCCCGGCCGTCATGTGGGCGACCTGGGCGGGCGCCGCCCTGTGGTGGGCGGTGGGCCGCTGGGCGCGCACCCCTGAGCCCCGGATCCTGCTGGACGTCGTGGCCAACGTCCTGCACAACGGCGCGCTCTTCGTGATCATGGCTGAGGCCTGCCTGATCTACGCCACCGCCGGCTGGTACAAGATCCAGGGCTCCCGCTGGCAGGACGGCACGGCCGTCTACTACCCGCTCCACCTGGACTACTTCTCCCCCTGGCCGGCCCTCGCCGACCTGCTGTCCGCCAACGGCACGATGGTGATGCTGGTGACGTACGGGACGGTGATCGTGCAGGTCGCCTTCCCGTTCACGCTGTTCAACCGGCGGGTCAAGAACGTGCTGCTGGCCGCGATGATGACCGAGCACGCGGTGATCGCGGTCGTCCTCGGGCTGCCGTTCTTCTCCCTCGCCATGATCGCGGCGGACTCGGTCTTCCTGCCCACGGCGTTCCTGGACCGCCTGGGCGACGGGGCCGGACGCGCGCGTGAGCGTGTCCTTCGTGTCCTGCGGCGCGGGGACCGGGCGTTGCCCGTGCCATGCTCCCCCGGGGCCGACGAACGGCCCGCGTAGGCTTCGGGGCATGACCGACCCCCTCGAGCACTGGGCACAGCCGGCCGGCTCGGCCGTCCTGCTGGACGGCTTCCACGCCCTCAAGCACGCCCTGCGCTTCGGTGCGCAGGTGCCGGTGGCGGTCACCACGGACCGGGCGGCGACCCTGGCCCTGGCCGGCGAACTGGCGCCGGACGTACGGGAGGCGCTGGACGCGCTGTTGACCGAGGTGAGTGCGGCGTCGTACGCCACCCTCGTCCAGCGCCCGCACCCCACGGGGGTGGCCGCCCTCGCCGTACGACCGTCCCGTGAGGCCAACCTGCGCACGCTGGCCCACACCCCGCGCACCGCACCGATCGTCGTCCTCGACGAACCCCGCAACCTCGGCAACGCGGGCGCGGTGATCCGCCTGGCGGCGGGCTTCGGGGCGACGGGAGTCATCACGACGGGCACGCTCGACCCCTGGCACCCGACGGTGGTGCGGGGTGGGGCGGGACTCCACTTCGCGACGGCGGTGGAGCGGACGGATGTGTCGGAGCTGCCGCACGGTCCGGTGTACGCCCTGGACCCGGAGGGTGAGGACATCCGCGGCACGAAGCTCCCGGACGACGCGGTCCTCGCCTTCGGCTCCGAACGAACGGGCCTGTCACCGGAGCTGCGCGCGCGTGCCGACCATCTCCTGCGGCTGCCGATGCGTCCCCAGGTGAGCAGCTACAACCTGGCGACGAGCGTGGCGATGACGCTGTACCACTGGAGCGCTCTGTAAGAGGAGCGGGGCTCTGCCGGATGTGCGGCTGCCGGCCGTGTGGGCGCGACCGGCCACGACGGCGCCGCCGACCGCCACCGCCGTGGCCGGGCACCGCCGTGGCGGTCGCATCCCGTCCGCTACGCCTCCCGGCGCACCTCGATCACGCGGAACCGGTTGGCCACGAACGCGCCGTCCGTCAGCGCCGCGTTCGCCGCCGCGTTGCCGCCCGACCCGTGGAAGTCGGAGAACGCCGCCGTCTGGTTGACGTACACCCCGCCGACCAGGTTCAGCGACAGCTGGGCCGCCTCCTCCAGGCAGACCTCCTCCACGGCGCTCTCCACGTCGGCGTCCACGGTGTACGCGCCGACCGTCATCGCGCCCTTCTCGTGCACCGTCCGCCGCAGCAGTTCCACCGCGTCGGCGGCCGAGTCGACGGCGACGGCGAAGGAGACCGGGCCGAAGCACTCGCTCATGTAGGCGGCCTCGTCGTCGGGCTTGGCCCCGTCCAGCTTGACGATCACCGGGGTGCGGACCACCGCGTCCGGGAACTCCGGGTTGGTGATCTCCCGGGAGGCGAGGGCGACCTCGCCGAGCCCGGCCGCGGCCTCCAGGCGGGCCTTGACGTCGGGGTTGACGATCGCCCCGAGCAGCGCGTTCGCACGGGCGTCGTCGCCGAGCAGGCCGTCGACCGCGCGGGCGAGGTCGGTGACCACCTCGTCGTACGTCTTCGGGCCCTCGTCGGTGCGGATGCCGTCGCGGGGGACCAGCAGGTTCTGCGGGGTGGTGCACATCTGGCCGCTGTAGAGGGAGAGCGAGAAGGCCAGGTTGGACAGCATGCCCTGGTAGTCGCCGGTGGACTCCACGAGGACCGAGTTGACGCCGGCCTTCTCGGTGTACACCTGGGCCTGCCGGGCGTTGGCCTCCAGCCAGTCGCCGAAGGAGGTGGAGCCCGTGTAGTCGATGATCTTGATTTCCGGGCGGGTGGCGAGCGTTTTGGCGATGCCCTCGCCGGGGCGTTCGGCGGTCAGCGCGACCAGGTTCGGGTCGAAGCCGGCCTCGGTGAGGACCTGGCGGGCGACCTGCACGGTGAGGGCGAGGGGCAGCACCGCGCGCGGGTGCGGTTTGACCAGGACCGCGTTGCCGGTGGCGAGGGAGGCGAACAGACCGGGGTAGCCGTTCCACGTCGGGAACGTGTTGCAGCCGATGACCAGGGCGATCCCGCGCGGGACCGGCTTGAAGGTCTTCGTGAGCGCGAGCGGGTCGCGCTTGCCCTGCGGCTTGCTCCACTCCGCCGTGTCGGGGGTGCGCACCTGCTCGGCGTACGCGTACGCCACCGCCTCCAGGCCGCGGTCCTGGGCGTGCGGGCCGCCCGCCTGGAACGCCATCATGAACGCCTGGCCGCTGGTGTGCATGACGGCGTGCGCGAACTCGTGCGTGCGGTCGCTGATCCGCTTGAGGATCTCCAGGCACACCACCGCACGCGCCTGCGCGCCCGCGTCGCGCCACGCCCGCTGTCCGGCCCGCATGGCCGGCAGCAGGGTGTCGACGTCGGCGTGCGGGTAGGTCACGCCCAGCTCGATGCCGTACGGGGAGACCTCGCCCCCGGTCCAGTCGTCGGTGCCGGGCTGGCCGAGGTCGATGCGGTTGCCGAGGAGGGCTTCGAAGGCGGCCTTGCCCGCCGCCGCGTCCAGGCTGCCGTGCTCCCCGTAGGCCTTGGGATGCTCGGGGTGGGGGGACCAGTACGCGCGCGTGCGGATCGCCTCCAGCGCCTGGTCAAGCGTGGGCCGGTGCTTGGCGATCAGTTCGTGCACGGTGAGTTCGGCGGTCATGCGGGACCAACTCCTCGTTCGATGAGCTCCCCTTCGAGCTCATGACCTGGGCAGAAACAGCCGGACAGGGCTAGAGTAACCGAACGATCGGTCGGGACAAGGGGGCCTGCCGCATCTGTGGAAAACCCCGTGCGGGAGGATCGCGCACATGACAGCACTCGACCTCAGCAGCACCGTGGGTGTCGTCGGCGGCGGCACCATGGGCCAGGGCATCGCCCAGGTCGCCCTCGTCGCCGGCCACCGGGTGCGGCTGTACGACGCGGTCCCGGGCCGGGCCGTCGAAGCGGCCGCGGCGATCGGTGCCCGCCTGGACCGGCTCGTCGAGCGGGACCGGATGACGGCGGCCGACCGGGACGCGGCCCGCGCGCGGCTGCTGCCCGAGGCGGAACTCACCGGGTTCGCCGACTGCGCCCTGGTCGTGGAGGCCGTCCTGGAGCGGCTGGAGGTCAAGCAGGAGCTGTTCCGGGACCTGGAGGGCATCGTCGCCGACGACTGTCTGCTCGCCACCAACACCTCCTCCCTGTCGGTGACGGCGATCGGCGGCGGCCTGCGCAGCGCCTCCCGCCTCGTCGGCCTGCACTTCTTCAACCCGGCCCCGCTGCTGCCGCTGGTCGAGGTGGTCTCCGGGTTCGCCACCGACGTCACGTCGGCCACGCGCGCGTACGAGACCGCCCGCTCCTGGGGCAAGACACCGGTCGCCTGCGCGGACACCCCGGGCTTCATCGTCAACCGGATCGCGCGGCCCTTCTACGCCGAGGCGTTCGCGGTCCACGAGGCGCAGGCCGCCGACCCGGCCACCATCGACGCGGTGCTGCGCGAGAGCGGCGGCTTCCGGATGGGCGCCTTCGAGCTGACCGACCTGATCGGCCAGGACGTCAACGAGTCCGTCACGCACTCCGTGTGGCAGGCCTTCTTCCAGGACGTCCGCTTCACCCCGTCGCTGGCACAGCGCCGGCTCGTGGAGTCCGGCCGGCTCGGCCGCAAGACCGGACACGGCTGGTACGACTACGAGAACGGCGCGGAGCGCCCCGAACCGCACACCGCCGAACCGGCCCAGCCGCCCGCCTACGTCGTCGCCGAGGGCACCCTCGGCCCGGCCGCCGACCTGCTCGCGATGATCCGCGAGGCCGGCATCCAGGTCCGCGAGGAGGACGAGGACCACGGCACCCGGCTGGTGCTGCCCAGCGGCGGCCAGCTGGCCCTCGCCGACGGCCAGACCTCGGTGGAGTTCCGGGACGTGGTCTACTTCGACCTCGCCCTCGACTACCGCCGCGCCACCCGGATCGCCCTGTCCGCCGGGCACGACACGCTGCCCCGGACGCTCACCGAGGCCGTCGGCCTCTTCCAGGCGCTCGGCAAGAAGGTCAGCGTCATCGGTGACGTCCCCGGCATGATCGTGGCCCGCACGGTCGCCCGGATCGTCGACCTCGCGCACGACGCCGTCGCCAAGGGCGTCGCCACCGAGGAGGACATCGACACCGCGATGCGCCTGGGCGTCAACTATCCGCTCGGCCCCTTCGAGTGGAGCCGCCGCCTCGGCCGCGACTTCGCCTACGACCTCCTCGACGACCTGCACCTGCGCGACCCGAGCGGACGCTACGCGCCCTCCCTCGCGCTCTACCGGCACGCCTACGCCACCGAGAAGCGGGAGGGCGCCTCGTGACCACCCCCAAGCGCGACACCTACACCCCCGACACCCTGCTCTCGGTGGCGGTCCAGGTCTTCAACGAGCGGGGCTACGACGGCACCTCCATGGAGCACCTCTCCAAGGCGGCCGGCATCTCCAAGTCGTCGATCTACCACCACGTCTCCGGCAAGGAGGAACTGCTGCGCCGGGCCGTCAGCCGCGCCCTGGACGGCCTCTTCGGGATCCTCGACGAGGAGCACGCGCGCGTGGGCGGCGCCGCCGACCGCCTGGAACACGTCGTACGGCGCATGGTCGAGGTGCTGATCGCCGAACTGCCCTATGTGACGCTGCTGCTGCGGGTGCGCGGCAACACCGGCACCGAGCGGTGGGCGCTGGAGCGGCGCCGCGACTTCGACCACCGGGTGGCCGACCTGCTGAAGGCGGCCGCCGCCGAGGGCGAGGTGCGCGGCGACGTCGAGGTGCGGCTCGCCACCCGGCTGGTCTTCGGCATGGTCAACTCGATCGTGGAGTGGTACCGCCCGGACGGGCACGGCGCGAGCGAGCGCGAGGTCGCCGACGCCGTCGTACGGCTGGCCTTCAGCGGGCTGCGCGCCCACTGACGCCGGCCGTCGTCAGTCGTCGTCCGGATCCAGGTCCTCCTCCTCGAACACCAGCAGCGTGCGGGTGCTGAGCACCTCGGGGATCGCCTGGAGCCGGGTCAGCACCAGCTCGCGCAACGCGCGGTTGTCGGACGTGTGCACCAGGAGCAGCACGTCGAAGTCCCCGCCCACCAGGGCGATGTGGGAGGCGCCGGGCAGTTGGCGCAGCTGCTCGCGGACCGTGCGCCAGCTGTTCTGGACGATCTTCAGCGTGATGTAGGCCGAGGTGCCCTGGCCCGCCCGCTCGTGGTCCACCCGGGCACCGAAACCACGGATCACCCCGTCCTCGATGAGACGGTTGATCCGTGCGTAGGCGTTGGCGCGCGAGACATGGACACGTTCCGCGACCGCCCGTATCGACGCCCGGCCGTCCGCCTGGAGGATCTGCAGGATGTCCTGATCGATGGCGTCCAACGGACGCGCGGGCGGCAGCGCGGCACGGTCCGGCGGTCCCTCGGCCATTTGTTCAGGTGCCATGTCCCCCCGCCTCCCTACCATGGACGTACTGCGTTCATTCCAGGCTGTGGAGAACCGTTTGTCCACAGCCTCGGGGGGCCTGTAGCCAAAATGTGTCGGCGACCGAACAATCGGTAGGTGGGACGGGTCACAGGCGATCCGTCTCCCGTACCCCCACGAGGAGGTGCCGTCATGACGGTCATGGAGCAGCGCGACGCCTACCGTCCGTCGCCGCCGCCCGCCTGGCAGCCCCGGACGGATCCGGCGCCGCTGCTGCCCGACGAGCGGCCGTACCGTGTCCTGGGCACCGAGTCGGCGGCCAAGGCCGACCCGGAGCTGCTGCGCCGGCTGTACACCCAGCTCGTACGCGGCCGCCGCTACAACGCGCAGGCCACCGCCCTCACCAAACAGGGCCGCCTCGCCGTCTACCCCTCCAGCACCGGCCAGGAGGCCTGCGAGATCGCCGCCGCGCTCGCCCTCCAGGAGCGTGACTGGCTCTTCCCCAGCTACCGCGACACCCTCGCGGTCGTCGCCCGGGGCGTGGACCCGGTCGAGGCGCTCACCCTGCTGCGCGGCGACTGGCACACCGGCTACGACCCGCACGCCCACCGCGTGGCCCCGCTCTCCACCCCGCTCGCCACCCAGCTCCCGCACGCCGTCGGCCTCGCCCACGCGGCCCGCCTCAAGGGCGACGACGTGGTGGCGCTCGCCATGGTCGGCGACGGCGGCACCAGCGAGGGCGACTTCCACGAGGCGCTGAACTTCGCGGCCGTCTGGCAGGCCCCGGTCGTCTTCCTGGTCCAGAACAACGGCTTCGCCATCTCCGTCCCGCTCGCCAAGCAGACCGCCGCCCCTTCCCTGGCCCACAAGGCCGTCGGCTACGGCATGCCGGGCCGCCTGGTCGACGGCAACGACGCGGCCGCCGTGCACGAGGTCCTCTCCGACGCCGTACGGCACGCACGCGAGGGCCGCGGACCCACTCTGGTCGAGGCGGTCACCTACCGGATCGACGCCCACACCAACGCCGACGACGCCACCCGCTACCGCGGCGACACCGAGGTCGACGCCTGGCGGGACCACGATCCGATCCTGCTCCTGGAGCGCGAGCTGACCGCTCGCGGACTGCTCGACGAGGACACTGTCCGCGACGCCCGCGAGGACGCCGAGGCGATGGCCGCCGACCTGCGCGAGCGCATGAACCGCGATCCGGAACTCGACCCCATGGACCTCTTCGACCAGGTGTACGCCGAGACCACCACGCAACTGCGCGAGCAGCGCGCCCTGCTGCGGGCCGAGCTGGAGGCCGAGCAGGACGACCACCGTGAAGGCGGCCACCGATGACGACCGTCGCCGTGAAACCCGCCACCATGGCGCAGGCCCTCGGCCGCGCCCTGCGGGACGCCATGGCCGCCGACCCGGCCGTGCACGTCATGGGTGAGGACGTCGGCACCCTCGGCGGCGTCTTCCGGGTCACCGACGGTCTCGCCGAGGAGTTCGGCGAGACCCGCTGCACCGACACCCCCCTCGCCGAGGCCGGCATCCTCGGCACCGCGGTCGGCATGGCCATGTACGGACTGCGCCCGGTCGTGGAGATGCAGTTCGACGCCTTCGCCTATCCCGCGTTCGAGCAACTGATGAGCCATGTCTCCCGGATGCGCAACCGCACCCGGGGCCGGCTGCCCCTCCCGATCACCGTCCGGATCCCGTACGGCGGCGGCATCGGCGGCGTCGAGCACCACAGCGACTCCTCCGAGGCCTACTACATGGCCACCCCCGGCCTGCACGTCGTCACCCCGGCCACCGTCGCCGACGCCTACGGACTGCTCCGGCAGGCCATCGCCTCCGACGACCCGGTCGTCTTCCTCGAACCCAAGAGGCTGTACTGGTCGAAGGACTCCTGGAACCCCGAGCACCCGGCGGACGTTGAACCCATCGGCCGCGCGGTGGTGCGCCGAACCGGGCGCAGCGCCACGCTCATCACCTACGGCCCGTCCGTACCGGTCTGCCTCGAAGCCGCCGAGGCCGCCCAGGCGGAGGGCTGGGACCTGGAAGTCGTCGACCTGCGCTCCCTGGTGCCGTTCGACGACGAGACGGTCTGCGCCTCCGTACGGCGCACCGGGCGCGCGGTCGTCGTACACGAGTCGGGCGGGTTCGGCGGGCCGGGCGGAGAGATCGCGGCACGTGTGACCGAGCGCTGCTTCCACCACCTGGAGGCGCCGGTGCTGCGCGTGGCCGGGTTCGACATCCCGTATCCGCCGCCGATGCTGGAGCGTCACCACCTGCCCGGCGTGGACCGCATCCTGGACGCGGTGGCGCGTCTGCAGTGGGAGGCCGAGGGCTGATGGCACAGGTGCTGGAGTTCAAACTGCCCGACCTCGGGGAGGGGCTCACCGAGGCGGTGATCGTCACCTGGCTGGTCCAGGTCGGCGAGGTGGTCGCGATCGACCAGCCGGTCGTCGAGGTCGAGACGGCCAAGGCGATGGTCGAGGTGCCCTGCCCGTACGGCGGTGTGGTCACCGCCCGCTTCGGTGAGGAGGGCACCGAACTGCCCGTCGGGGCACCGCTCCTGACGGTCGCGGTCGGCGGGGCCGCCACGCTCCCCGAGCCGGAGGGCTCCGGCAACGTCCTGGTGGGCTACGGCACGGGAACCCCTCCGGCCCGCCGCCGACGGGTGCGCACCGCGCCCCCCGGCCGTGCCGACGGCAGCACCACCGCCGACCTGGCGAACGGGAGCACGGCCGCCGCCCCGGCGAACGGGAGCACCGTCTCCGACCGGACACCGTCGACCGCCGGGGCCGGGACGGCCGACGCCCACGCGCGGGTGTCCGCACCGCCGTCCCCCCGCGGCACCGAGGGACCCGTCCCGGTGATCTCCCCGCTGGTCCGCCGTCTCGCCCGGGACAACAACCTGGATCTGCGCCGGCTGTCCGGCTCGGGCCCCGACGGACTGATCGTGCGCGCCGACGTCGAGGACGCCCTGCGGGTGGACGCGGCCCGCGCCGCCGCCCGCACCGCACCGCCGAAGCCGGCCGGCACCCGCACGCCCCTCAAGGGCATCCGGGGCGCGGTCGCCGACAAGCTGTCCCGCAGCCGCCGGGAGATCCCCGACGCGACCTGCTGGGTCGACGCCGACGCGACCGAGCTGATGCGCGCGCGGACCGCGATGAACGCGGCCGGGGGACCGAAGATCTCGCTGCTCGCGCTGCTCGCCCGGATCTGCACCGCGGCCCTGGCCCGCCACCCCGAGCTGAACTCCTGCGTCGACGTCGAGGCGCGCGAGATCGTCCAACTCGACCACGTCCACCTGGGGTTCGCCGCCCAGACCGGCCGGGGCCTGGTCGTCCCCGTCGTCCGGGACGCCCACGCCCGCGACGCCGAGTCCTTGACGGCGGAGTTCGCCCGCCTCACCGAGTCCGCCCACGCCGGAACCCTGACCCCGACGGAACTCACCGGCGGCACCTTCACGTTGAACAACTACGGCGTGTTCGGGGTCGACGGCTCCACTCCGATCATCAACCATCCCGAGGCGGCGATGCTGGGCGTGGGCCGCATCACGCCCAAGCCGTGGGTGCACGACGGAGAGCTGGCGGTCCGCGAGGTCGTCCAGCTGTCCCTCACCTTCGACCACCGAGTCTGCGACGGCGGCACAGCGGGCGGCTTCCTGCGCTACGTGGCGGACTGCGTGGAGAACCCGGCGGTCCTTCTCAGGACGCTCTGAGCGCGGCGCCCCGCCGGGGCGCATCACCTCCACCACCCCCCGTCTGTTCCCTGTGATCACACGGCCCCCCATACTCGAAAGGTGACCGCCACCGACACACCCCCCTTCGACGCGATCGTGCTCGCCGGTGGCGCCGCCCGGCGGCTCGGCGGAGCCGACAAGCCCGCCGTGCGGGTGGGCGGACGCCCCCTCCTGGACCGCGTCCTGGCGGCCTGCGCGGGTGCCGAGCAGACCGTCGTCGTGGCGGACCCCCGCGCCACCTCCCGGCCGGTCCGCTGGACCCGCGAGGACCCCCCGGGCGGCGGCCCGGTCGCCGCCCTCGGCGCCGGCCTGCGCCACAGCACCGCCGCCTACGCGGTCGTGCTCTCGGCCGACCTGCCGTTCCTCGAAGAGGCCACCGTGGCCCGGCTGTTGTCGGTACTCAGCGCCTCCAGCGCCGACGCCGCGCTGCTCACCGACGCCGACGGCAGGGACCAGCCCCTGGTGGCGGCCTACCGCACGACGGCGCTGAGGCACGCCCTGTCGGCCCTCGCCGGGGACGAGCAGGGCCTCACCGGCCTCCCCCTGCGGCGCCTGACCGCCGCACTGGACCTCACCCGCGTCCCGGACCCCCGCGCGTCCTTCGACTGCGACACCTGGGACGACATCGCCGACGCCAGGGCACGCATCAGGGAGCATGAGCACGTGTTGGATGAATGGATCTCCGCAGTCAAGGACGAGCTGGGCATCGACCTGGACGTCGACTTCCGCCTGCTGCTCGACGTGGCCCGGGACGCCGCGCACGGAGTGGCCAGGCCGGCCGCCCCGCTGACCACGTTCCTGGTCGGTTACGCGGCCGCGCAGGGCAAGGGCGGCCCCGAGGCGGTCGCCGAGGCCGCCCACAAGGCCGCCGCCCTGGCACTGCGCTGGGCGGAAGAGACGAACACCCCCGGCGACCCGGCCCCGGACACCCCGCCCAGCGGCGCCCCCGGCTCCGAACCCCCCGCCCCCGGGCCCGGCCGATGACCGCCCCCGGGGCAGGGGCAGGTGCGCCCGTCAGGGACACCGACGACGATCTCGACGTCGAGGAGGCGCTCGCCCTCGTGAGAGAGCCCCGAGAACCCCGGGAGCCCGGGCGTGACGCGGTCTCCGCAGCCGCCCAGGACGAGCACCGCCACGGCCCGGCCGCCCACGGCGCCCCCTCGGCCCACCGCCACCGCGCCACCCCCTGGCTCCAGGCCCGCGAGATCGCCGCCCGCGCCGCCCGGTCCGGCGCTCGCCGAGCCCCCCTCTCCGTCCCGCTGGCCGACGCCCTCGGCCTGGCCCTGGCCGCCCCGCTGGACGCGCTGGCGGACCTGCCCTCCTTCGACACCTCCGCGATGGACGGCTGGGCGGTGGCGGGCCCGGGCCCCTGGGACGTACGCGACGAGGGGGTGCTGGCCGGACACGGACAGCCCGAGCCGCTCACCGACGGCGAGGCGGTCCGCATCGCCACCGGCGCCCGGGTCCCGGCGGACACCACCGCGGTGCTCCGCAGCGAGCACGGCCGTACCGACGCCCAGGGCAGGCTGCACGCCACCCGCGACACGGTCCACGGCCAGGACATCCGCCCGCGCGGCCAGGAGTGTCGCAGCGGCGACCAGTTGCTGCCCGTCGGCACCCTGGTCACCCCCGCCGTCCTCGGACTCGCCGCGGCGGCCGGCTACGACACCGTCACCGCCGTCCCGCGCCCCCGCGCCGAAGTCCTGATCCTGGGCGACGAGTTGCTCACCGAAGGGCTGCCGAGCGAGGGGCTCATCCGGGACGCGCTCGGCCCGATGCTGCCGCCCTGGCTGCGCGCCCTCGGCGCCGAGGTGACCGCCGTGCGCCGGCTCGGTGACGACGCCAGGGCCCTGCGCAAGGCGATCACCTCCTCGACGGCCGATCTGATCGTCACCACGGGCGGCACCGCCTCCGGCCCGGTCGACCACGTGCACCCCACGCTGGACCGGGTCGGGGCCGAACTCCTCGTCGACGGCGTCACGGTGCGCCCCGGCCACCCCATGCTGCTGGCCCGCCTCAAGGAGAACCAGCATCTCGTCGGCCTGCCCGGCAACCCCCTCGCCGCCGTCTCCGGCCTGCTCACCCTCGCCGAACCGCTGCTGCGCACCCTCGCCGCCCACCCGGCGCCCGAGCCGTACGCGCTGCCCCTGGCGGAAACGGTGCACGGACACCCGTACGACACCCGGCTGATCCCGGTGGTGCTGCGCGGTGACGCCGCGATCCCCCTGCACTACAACGGTCCGGCCATGCTGCGCGGTATCGCCGCGGCCGACGCGCTCGCGGTCGTACCGCCGGGCGGAGCCCAGCAGGGGGCGGAGACGGAACTGCTCGACCTGCCGTGGGCGGCCGCCGGTATCGGGGTGTGTTTCACGTGAAACTTCCCGGCCATGACGCCATCGCCCGCCAGGCGGACGAACACCTGGTGACCCATCGGGTGAAACTCCCGACGAAAGTGGTGGAGCGCCCGATCCGCCAGGTCGCCAAGCGGCTGGCCATGGCCCTGCTCGTGCTGATCGCCACCGCGTTGATCGTCTACGCCGACCGCGACGGCTACAACGACACCTCGGACAGCTCGGTGGACCTGCTCGACGCCTTCTACTACGCGACCGTCACCCTCTCCACCACCGGCTACGGCGACATCACGCCCGTCAGTGACGGCGCCCGGCTCATCAACATCTTCGTCATCACGCCCCTGCGCGTGCTGTTCCTCATCATCCTGGTCGGCACCACGCTCGAAGTCCTCACCGAACGCACCCGGGAGGAATTCCGCCTGAACCGCTGGAGGTCCGCCTTGCGCGATCACACCGTCGTCGTCGGCTTCGGCACGAAGGGACGTTCGGCGATCCAGACCGTCTGCGCGACGGGGCTGAGGGCGGAACAGGTCGTCGTGGTCGACCCCAGCTCCAAGGTGATCGACGCGGCCACCGCCGAGGGCTACGCGGGGGTCGTCGGGGACGCGACCCGCAGCGAGGTGCTCAAGCGGGCCGAGGTGCAGCGGGCCCGGCAGATCATCATCGCCACCCAGCGCGACGACACCGCCGTCCTGGTCACCCTGACCGCCCGGCAGCTCAACCGGGGCGCGAAGATCGTGGCGGCGGTCCGCGAGGAGGAGAACGCGCCGCTGCTCAAGCAGTCCGGGGCCGACGCCGTCATCACCAGCGCCAGCGCGGCCGGCCGGCTGCTCGGCCTGTCCGTGCTCAGCCCCGCCGCGGGCATGGTCATGGAGGACCTCATCCAGCAGGGCAGCGGCCTGGACCTGATCGAGCGCCCGGCGGTCAAGGCCGAGGTCGGCAAGACCCCGCGCGAGACGGCCGACCTGGTGGTCAGCGTCCTGCGCGGCCACCGGGTGCTCGGCTACGACGACCCGGCCGTCGGCACCATCCAGCTGACGGACCGCCTCATCACCATCGTCCGGGCCTCCCCGGGCAGCCGGGTCGCACCGGACATACGGCCGCTGCCCCGCGCCTGACCGGGCGAGTGGCCGGTACCGCCGCCGTCGGGGTCCGGGCAGGCGAGGAGTAGCGTCGCGGACATGCATGCGATCACGATTCCCGAACCCGGTGGACCCGAGGCGCTGGTGTGGGACGAGGTCCCCGACCCCGTGCCCGGCGAGGGCGAAGTACTGGTCGAGGTGGTGGCCAGCGCCGTCAACCGCGCCGACATCATGCAACGACAGGGCTACTACGATCCCCCGCCTGGTGCTTCCTCCTATCCCGGCCTGGAGTGTTCCGGGCGGATCGCCGCGCTCGGCCCGAACGTCTCCGGCTGGTCGGTCGGCGACGAGGTGTGCGCACTGCTCGCGGGCGGCGGCTACGCGGAGCGGGTCGCCGTCCCGGCCGGTCAGCTGCTGCCGGTGCCCGAGGGTGTGGACCTCCGGTGGGCCGCCGCGCTGCCCGAGGTGGTCAGCACGGTCTGGTCGAACGTCTTCATGATCGCCCATCTGCGCCCGGGCGAGACGCTGCTCGTGCACGGTGGCTCCAGCGGCATCGGCACCATGGCGATCCAGCTGGGCAAGGCGGTCGGAGCCAAGGTCGCGGTCACCGCGGGGACGAAGGAGAAGCTGGACTTCTGCGCCGAGCTCGGCGCAGAAGTCCTCGTCAACTACCGCGAACAGGACTTCGTCGAGGAGGTGAAGGCGGCCACCGACGGGGCGGGCGCCGACGTCATCCTCGACAACATGGGCGCCAAGTACCTGGACCGGAACGTGCAGGCCCTCGCGGTCAACGGGCGGCTCGCGATCATCGGCATGCAGGGCGGTGTCAAGGGCGAGCTGAACATCGGCGCGCTGCTCGCCAAGCGGGCCGCGATCAGCGCGACCTCGCTGCGCGCCCGGCCGCTCGCGGAGAAGGCGGCGATCGTCGCGGCGGTGCGTGAGCACGTCTGGCCGTTGATCGCTCAGGGCCATGTCCGTCCGGTCGTCGACCGGGAGCTGCCGATGGCCGAGGCGGCGCAGGCGCACCGGGTGGTGGAGGCCAGCGACCACATCGGCAAGGTCCTGCTGGTCACCGGCTAGGGAAACCGCCCGGCGGCGGCTAGAGAAACCGCCCGGCGGCGGCTGGGGAAAACGCCCTGGTCCGGCCGCGGAATCGGCCTGGTCCGGCCGCGGAGTCGCCCTGGTCCGGCCGGGGAATCCCGCTAGCCGCGGCGCACTCGCAGTCCGATGAAGGCGAGGCCGAGTCCGAGGCCGATCAGGACCAGTCCGCTGCCCAGCGGCAGGATGTCCAGGACGGGCTCGGTCTCGCCGTCCTGGCCGGGGGCGATGGCCTGGTGGACGGGTGGCGGCTGGGGCGCGGTCGGGTTCACGGCGGCGTCCCGGGGCGGCTGCGCGGCCGTGGCGGCCTGGCTCTCGGCGCCGTCCTCCGCCTCGTCGTCGGGGTCGTCGGGGTCGTCGTCGCCCATCACCGTCACCGCCGGTCCCCGGTGCCGTCCCGGCCGCGTCCGGCCCTCACCGGCCACGGTCCCGGCCAGGGACGGCCGGGGGGTGGCCGAGGCGGTGGCGGAGTCGGAGGGCCCCGGTCCGTGGCCGTGGGCGACGGCCGTGCCGGACGGCAGCAGGACCGTCGCGAGGAGGAGCAGCAGAAGACCGCCGAAGGCGGTTCGCAGCCTTGGAGTCACGTCGGTGACCTCCTGGAGCACGGTCGTCGTCAGGGCCGACGCCCACCAGCCTCACATTGAGTGGCAAACCGGGCATTTCTGGTTCGCCCGATGGGTCTACGGCCGGTCCGGGCGCGATCCGAAAGGTGGATCAGCTCCATAGGGGGGCACCACGGTGGTGAGGTGTACGGGTGCGAGAGAATGGCGGCATGGAGATGCCGAGGAACGAACGGTCGACCGAGAACCCGCAGATCCTGGTCGTGGGCCAGGACGGAATGGCTCTTGGCGGCGGCAACGGGGACGAGGACTCCCGAGAGATCCCGGTGACGGAGATGGTGGAACAGCCCGCCAAGGTCATGCGGATCGGCAGCATGATCAAGCAGCTTCTGGAAGAGGTGCGCGCCGCTCCCCTCGACGAGGCCAGCCGGGTCCGGCTCAAGGAGATCCACGCCAGTTCCGTGAAGGAGCTGGAGGACGGGCTCGCGCCGGAGCTGGTGGAGGAGCTGGAGCGGCTCTCGCTGCCGTTCACCGACAACTCGACCCCGTCAGACGCGGAACTGCGCATCGCGCAGGCGCAGCTGGTGGGCTGGCTGGAGGGGCTGTTCCACGGTATTCAGACGACCTTGTTCGCCCAGCAGATGGCCGCCCGCGCCCAGCTGGAGCAGATGCGCCGCGCGCTGCCGCCGGGCGTCGCCGGCCACGAGGGCGACGAACACGGCCAGGCCGGCCGCACCGGCGGGCCGTACCTGTAGATCTCGTAGCGGTCGAAAGGGCCCGGTGTGCGAGCGCCGGGCCCTTCTTACGTCCTCGTGCCTCAGCCGGTGGCCGGGTTGCCGGTGGACACCTTCAGCTCGATGGTCGGCATGTCCTTCGGGTCGACGTCCGTGCCGGAGGACGGGAACTGGTCCATGACGGTGCCGTCGCCGAACGTGTTCTCGTCGACGTTCGTGATCTTCAGCTGCCATCCGGCGGCCTGGAAACAGGCCTTGACCGACTTGATGTACTTGAACTTGAAGTCCGGGACCCGCACCTTCTTCGGGTCGTTGTAGGACTCCTCGGGCTCGGTGCACTCGGTCGTCTCGACGGTCTTCGAGGTGTCGGGTCCGCGGTAGCCCGAGGCGTGCGAGGCCGAGGCGCTCGCGCTGCTGCCACCGCCGCCGCCGTTGTCGTCTCCGCCGCCGCTGTTGTGCAGCGAAAGCGCGACGACCAGTCCGATCACCGCGATCAGAGAGACCGCGACCGACCCGATGACCACCGGCCGGCTGCCCTTCCCGCCGCCACCGCCCCCCACCCCGGTGGAGACGGTCCCGGGGGTGGTGTACGGCGGGCTGGGCGGCGCCGGCCGGCCGTACCCGGCCGGGGTCTGGTAGCCGGCCTGCTGCGGGTAGCCGTAGGCGGGTGACGGCGCCGGCGCCGGAGTGCCGTACGGGTTGGGTGCCGGTGCCGGCTGGTACGGGGTCTGCACCGGTCCGGACGCCGCGGGCGTGGCCTGGTCGACGGGCGGGAACACCGCGGAGCCGACCCCGGAGCCGCTCTGCGCCCGGGGGACGCCCGGCACGATGCTCGGCGCCGCGGGCTGGAGCGAGGCGGCCACCCGCAGGCACTCGTCGCGCATGGACTCGGAGGTCGGGAATCGTTCGTTCGGGTTCTTCTTCAGCGCCCGGGCCACCAGCGCGTCCACGGCCGGCGGAAGCGAACGGTTGATCGAGGAGGGGGCGACCGGCTCCTCCTGGACATGCGCGTAGGCGATCGCGAGCGGGGAGTCCGCGTCGAACGGCAGTCGCCCGGTGACCAGCTGGAACAGCATGATGCCGACCGAGTAGAGGTCGGAGCGGGCGTCCACGCCACGGCCCAGCGCCTGCTCGGGGGAGAGGTACTGCGGGGTGCCGACGACCATGCCGGTCTGGGTCATCGAGGTGACCCCGGACTGCATGGCACGGGCGATCCCGAAGTCCATCACCTTGACGACCCCGCGCTTGGTCATCATCACGTTGCCCGGCTTGATGTCGCGGTGGACCAGCCCCATCTCGTGACTGATCTCCAGCGCGGCCAGCACATCGGCGGTGATCTTCAGCGCTTTGTCGGCGGGCATCGCGCCGAACTGCCGTACGTCCTCGTCGAGCACCGAGCCGAGCGGGCGGCCCTCGACGTACTCCATGACGATGTACGGCATCGTGGCGCCGTCGAGCGCGTCCTCGCCGGTGTCGAACACGGAGACGATGTTGGTGTGCGTGAGCTTGGCCACTGCCTGGGCCTCGCGGCGGAAGCGCTCGCGGAAGGCCTGTTCCCGGCCGAGTTCGGTGTGCAGGGTCTTGATCGCGACCTGGCGGTCCAGGACCGTGTCGTAGGCCAGGTGCACGGAGGCCATGCCGCCCTCGCCGAGCAGGTCGCGCAGCTGGTAGCGGCCACCGGCCAGAGCCCGCCCCGTGTAACGGCCGTGTGCGCCGTCGTGGCTCATTTTCCCCGTCCCCCGTCGGCCCCTCAGGCACCCTTGTTGATCGAATGTCCCATTCCCGGCCAAGTCTGCCCCAGGGCACTGACACGTCAAGCGCGGTGCCCGTTCCGTGACCGTACGCGAAGGAAGAGTCGCGCAAGCGTTACAGCGGCCGTACGCCCGGTACACAGAATTTGCACGACGGCGAGGGGTGCGGGTTTCATGGCCGGTCCGTCCACGGGCCGGATCCCGGACCTGCGGGTTGCCCGGAGGCTGTAGCGTGGCCGACGGAGACCGTGACAACACCGCGCGCACCGCGGGCAGAAACGACGGCGAGGACCGATGGCACAGACGCACAGCGCCCAGGGCCCGTCCGACCCCGAGGCGACTGGCGGCGGCATGTCAGACGCGCCGGAGATGTGGGGCAACCAGGGCCTGGTCGGCGACGGCCGGTACCGGCTGACCCACCGTCTCGGCCGGGGCGGCATGGCCGAGGTGTTCGCGGCCGAGGACGTACGGCTCGGCCGCACCGTGGCCGTCAAGCTGCTCCGCGCCGACCTGGCGGAGGACCCGGTCTCCAAGGCCCGGTTCACCCGCGAGGCACAGTCGGTCGCGGGCCTCAACCACCATGCCATCGTGGCGGTGTACGACTCGGGCGAGGACGTCGTCGGCGGCCAGTCGGTGCCGTACATCGTGATGGAACTGGTCGAGGGCCACACCATCCGCGACCTGCTGATCAACTCGGAGGCGCCCGGCCCCGAGCAGGCCCTGATCATCGTCTCCGGGGTGCTGGAGGCGCTGGCCTACTCGCACCAGCACGGCATCGTGCACCGCGACATCAAGCCGGCCAACGTCATCATCACCCAGACCGGCTCCGTCAAGGTGATGGACTTCGGCATCGCGCGCGCCCTGCACGGCGCGTCCACGACGATGACGCAGACCGGCATGGTCATGGGCACCCCCCAGTACCTGTCCCCGGAGCAGGCGCTCGGCAAGGCCGTCGACCACCGCTCCGACCTGTACGCCACCGGCTGTCTGCTCTACGAACTCCTCGCGCTGCGGCCGCCGTTCATCGGGGAGACCCCGCTGTCGGTGGTCTACCAGCACGTCCAGGACATCCCGGTGCCGCCGTCCCAGACCTCCGAGGGAGCGGCCCCGCCGGAGCTGGACGGCCTGGTCATGCGCTCGCTCGCCAAGGAGCCCGACGACCGTTTCCAGACCGCCGAGGAGATGCGCGGCCTGGTCCAGTACGGCCTCCAGATGCTGTACGACCAGGGCGGCCACACCGGCACCTGGAACACCGGCCCGGTCACCGTGCACGACGGCCGGCACACCCCGGCCTCCGGGTTCGCCGGTACGACCGTGATGCCGCACCCGACGGCGGCCTCCGGGACCACCCAGATCCCGCAGCCGATCCTGCCCTCCGGCTACGGGGGCGGCGACGACGGTGGCTTCGAGGGGCACGGCAACCAGGGCAGCGGCCGCGGCAAGCTCTGGATCCTGGCCGTCCTCGCGGTGATCGCCATCGCGGCGGGCGTCGCGCTGGCGCTGAACAACGGCGGTGGCGGCGGTGACGGTGGCGGCTCGGGGCCGTCGACGTCCCCGAGCGCCTCGCAGACCACCAAGGACGAGACGCCCAGCTCCAGCCCCACCGACGAGACCAGCGCCACGTCCTCGGACACGGGGACCGGCACGAGCGGTTCGGGCAGCGGCAACCACCACGGGTACACGAAGTCGCCGACCCCGTCGTACAGCCAGTCCCAGCAGCAGAGCAGCGAGCCGAGCAGCCAGCCGAGCGAGACGGCCAGCGCCTCGCAGCCGACCGACACGGCGAGCTCGCCGGACTCTCAGCCCTCCGACACGACGGGCACGGACGCCGGCGGGACCGACCAGGGCACCATCTCCGGCTCCGGCCTGGGCGGCGGCGGTTGAAGGACACCCACACCCTTCGGTGACTGAGAAGGTGTGACGAGGCACGACAAGGCACGGCGAAGGCGCCCTCCCGTCACCGGGAGGGCGCCTTCGCCGTACCGGCCGGCGTCACGCCACGAACGCGTCGCACACCGCTTCGTACTCCGCGGTCCACCACACGGCGAGGGCCGAGGCGGCGGGGAACTGGGAGTCCGCGCGGGTGTCGCCGCGCTCGTAGTGCCAGCGCAGCATCCAGAAGTCGTTGAGCCGTTCCCACCACACCCGGCGCACGGCCGCCGCCAGCTCCGAGGGCGTGGCCCCGGCCGCGCGCCGGTACGCGCGCGCGTACGCGCGGACCTTGCGCAGGTCGAGCGCGCCCGCCGGGCGGACGAAGAAGATCACGGCGGCGCGTACCGCCTCCTCCGCGCGCGGCTGCACCCCGAGCCGGTCCCAGTCGACGATCGCGGCGGGGGCGTCGTCGTCCTTGTACAGCAGGTTGAACGGGTGGAAGTCGCCGTGCACCCAGCCCACCGGGCCGCCACGCGGCGGGCGCCGGCCGGCGTGCTGCTCCAGGAGTGCCCGGCGCTCCAGGAGCCGGTGGCGGGCGAGTTCGTCGAAGGCGTCGGCCGGGCGGTGGCGGCTGACCCGGGTGAGCAGGTCGTCGATGAGCGCGAAGGTGTCGGCCGGGTCGGCGCTCTCCACGGGGTGGGGACCGGCGGCCGGGCGGGTGCGCCCCTTGGGCGGCATCACGTGTTCCAGGCAGGCGTGCACGGCCCCGAGCAGCGCGCCGAGCCGCGTGCACTCCCCGCGCGTGAGCTGTCCGCCGTGCCGGTGCCTGCCGTCGATCCAGGGGTGCAGGGCGTAGGCGTGCCCGCCGACGACCGCGACCGTCCGGCCGTCGCGGTGGGCCAGGGGCGGGGCGACCGGGACGCCGACGGCGGCGAGGCGCTGGGTGGCCAGATGGCGGCGCTCGATGGCGGTGGGGTCGGCGGTGTCCGGATCGAAGTGGTGCTTGAGGAAGTAGCTGCCGCGGGTGGTGCAGAGGCGGTAGCCGCGGTTGAGGAGACCTTGTTCCACGGGCTCGCAGGCGAGTGCGGAACCGGCGGCGTAAAGCCGGAGCAAGGTGCTCAGAGGGGGCGCATGGGGCACGAGGGGTGGTACGAATGAGCGCGGCACGCGGCAGATGCTAGGGCACCGGATGTGGCCTTGAGCTGGGGATAGTTGCAGACAGTCGCTGTTGGTCGCATTCGGTCACAGGGTGGACCGTGACGAACTCGGGTGCGAAGCGTTCTTCCCGTCACCTGGTCCCGCGAGATAACGTGCCGTTGCTCCGGCGTCCTGCAAGGCTCTGACCAGCTAGCTTCCGGCCCGCGTCGATCTCCTGGGGATCCCCAGGGGAAATTACTTGGATTTCCAAGCAAAAACGCAGGTCAGGAGGGGTTTCACAGAAATGTGGAGCACTGGGTAACGTGCTTGTTGCAGGGCGCTCGCCGGGGCACCTGTCACGCCTGTTCCCGGCCGAGTGGCACCCACCCCGTGCCACGGGTGTCGGAAGCAGGTGAGCCGCACTGGTTCACCCGGCAACCCCGGGGGCCGGACCGACGGAGGAGCACACGTGAGCGTGGACAGCAGTGCCGCGGGCACACCGCGACGCAGCGCCGCAGGCAAGGCCGGTACCACCGGCAGCAAGACCGGCACCAAGCGCACCACCAGCCGCACCACCACTCGCACCACTACTCGCACCACGACGAAGAAGAGTGCCGAGCCCGAACTCGTGCAGCTGCTGACCCCCGAGGGCAAGCGGGTCAAGAACGCCGAGTACGACCCCTACGTCGCCGGGATCACCCCCGACGAGCTGCGCGGCCTGTACCGCGACATGGTGCTCACGCGTCGTTTCGACGCCGAGGCCACCGCCTTGCAGCGGCAGGGCGAGCTGGGCCTGTGGGCCTCCCTGCTCGGCCAGGAGGCCGCCCAGATCGGCTCCGGACGCGCCACCCGCGAGGACGACTACGTCTTCCCGACCTACCGCGAGCACGGCGTCGCCTGGTGCCGCGGGGTCGACCCGACCAACCTGCTGGGCATGTTCCGCGGCGTCAACCACGGCGGCTGGGACCCCAACACCAACAACTTCCACCTCTACACGATCGTCATCGGCTCGCAGACGCTGCACGCGACGGGCTATGCGATGGGGGTCGCCAAGGACGGCGCGGACAGCGCGGTGATCGCCTACTTCGGCGACGGCGCGTCAAGCCAGGGTGACGTCGCCGAATCGTTCACCTTCTCCGCGGTCTACAACGCTCCGGTGGTGTTCTTCTGCCAGAACAACCAGTGGGCGATCTCGGAGCCGACCGAGAAGCAGACCCGGGTGCCGCTCTACCAGCGTGCGCAGGGCTTCGGCTTCCCGGGTGTGCGGGTGGACGGCAACGACGTGCTGGCCTGTCTCGCGGTGACCAAGTGGGCGCTGGAGCGCGCCCGCAGCGGCGAGGGCCCGACGCTGGTGGAGGCGTACACCTACCGGATGGGCGCCCACACCACGTCCGACGACCCGACCAAGTACCGGGCGGACGAGGAGCGTGAGGCGTGGGAGGCGAAGGACCCGATCCTGCGCCTGCGCCGGTACCTGGAGGCCTCACACCACACGGACGAGGGATTCTTCGCGGAACTGGAGACCGAGTCCGAGGCGTTGGGCAGGCGGGTGCGCGAAGCGGTGCGGGCCATGCCGGACCCGGACCACTTCGCCGTCTTCGAGAACGTGTACGCCGACGGGCACGCGCTCGTCGACGAGGAGCGGGCACAGTTCGCCGCCTACCAGGCGTCGTTCGCAGATGTGGAGGGGGTCTGACCATGGCAGCGGAGAAGATGGCTCTGGCCAGGGCGATCAACGAGTCGCTGCGCCGCGCGCTGGACGCGGACCCCAAGGTGTTGGTGATGGGTGAGGACGTCGGCAAGCTCGGCGGTGTCTTCCGGGTCACCGACGGTCTCCAGAAGGACTTCGGCGAGAGCCGCGTCATCGACACCCCGCTCGCGGAGTCCGGGATCGTCGGCACCGCGATCGGTCTCGCGCTGCGCGGTTACCGGCCGGTGGTGGAGATCCAGTTCGACGGTTTCGTCTTCCCGGCCTACGACCAGATCGTCACCCAGCTCGCGAAGATGCATGCGCGTTCGCTGGGCAAGGTCAAGATGCCGGTGGTCGTCCGGATCCCGTACGGCGGTGGCATCGGCGCGGTGGAGCACCACTCCGAGTCCCCCGAGGCGCTGTTCGCGCACGTGGCGGGCCTGAAGATCGTCTCTCCGGCCAACTCCTCGGATGCCTACTGGATGATGCAGCAGGCCATTCAGAGCGACGATCCGGTGATCTTCTTCGAGCCCAAGCGGCGTTACTGGGACAAGGGCGAGGTGGACCCGGAGGCCATCCCGGGCCCGCTGCACAAGGCCCGCACGGTCCGCGAGGGCACCGACCTGACGTTGGTCGCGTACGGTCCGATGGTGAAGCTCTGCCAGGAGGTCGCCGACGCGGCCGCCGAGGAGGGCAGGTCCCTGGAGGTCCTGGACCTGAGGTCCGTCTCCCCGCTCGACTTCGACTCCATCCAGGCCTCGGTCGAGAAGACCCGTCGGCTGGTCGTGGTCCACGAGGCGCCGGTGTTCTTCGGTTCGGGTGCGGAGATCGCCGCGCGGATCACCGAGCGCTGCTTCTACCACCTGGAGGCCCCGGTGCTCCGGGTCGGGGGCTACCACGCCCCTTATCCGCCGGCCCGCCTGGAGGAGGAGTACCTGCCGGGCCTGGACCGGGTGCTCGACGCCGTCGACCGCTCGCTGGCGTACTGAGGAGAGGGTCGTGACGACGATGACGGATGCGTCCGTACGCGAGTTCAGGATGCCGGACGTGGGCGAGGGGCTCACCGAGGCCGAGATCCTCAAGTGGTACGTCCAGCCGGGTGACACGGTGACCGACGGTCAGGTGGTGTGCGAGGTCGAGACGGCCAAGGCGGCCGTCGAACTGCCCATCCCCTACGACGGGGTGGTGCGTGAGCTGCGCTTCGCCGAGGGCACCACGGTGGACGTGGGCACGGCGATCATCACGGTGGACGTGGCGGGCGGGGCCCCGGCGCCCGCGCAGGGGCCCACGCAGGAGCCCGTGCCGGAATCCGCGCCGGAATCCGCGCCGGAGGAGGAGCCGAAGCCGCAGGGCCGCCAGCCGGTGCTGGTCGGCTACGGCGTGGCGGCCTCCTCGACGAAGCGCCGCCCGCGCAAGGGACCGGAGGTGACGGTCGCCGAGGCGGCGGTCCGCTCCGCGGTCCAGAGCGAACTGAACGGCCACGCCCACGCGCCCGCCCCCGCGGCGCCCGCCGACGCCCCGGAGGAGCGCCCGCGCCCGTTGGCCAAGCCGCCGGTGCGCAAGCTGGCGAAGGACCTGGGCGTGGACCTGGCCACGGTGACCCCGTCGGGCCCGGACGGCGTCATCACGCGCGAGGACGTGCACGCGGCGGTGGCGGCGGCTCCCGAGACGACGGCGGCCGCACCCGAGGCACCTGCGGCTCCCGCCGTACCCGCCGTACCTGCGGCCCCCCTCACCTCGTACGACACCGCTCGTGAGACCCGCGTGCCCGTCAAGGGCGTCCGCAAGGCGACGGCGGCGGCGATGGTGGGCTCGGCGTTCACGGCCCCGCACGTCACGGAGTTCGTGACGGTGGACGTGACGCGGACGATGAAGCTGGTGGAGGAGCTGAAGCAGGACAAGGAGATGCAGGGGCTGCGGGTCAACCCGCTCCTCCTCATCGCCAAGGCGTTGCTGGTCGCCATCAAGCGCAACCCGGACATCAACGCCTCCTGGGACGAGGCGAACCAGGAGATCGTGCTCAAGCACTACGTCAACCTGGGCATCGCCGCGGCCACCCCGCGCGGCCTGATCGTCCCGAACATCAAGGACGCCCACGCGAAGACGCTCCCACAGCTGGCGGAGGCGCTCGGTGAGCTGGTCTCCACGGCCCGGGACGGCAGGACGTCACCGGCCGCGATGCAGGGCGGCACGGTCACCATCACCAACGTCGGTGTCTTCGGTATCGACACCGGCACGCCGATCCTCAACCCGGGCGAGGCGGCGATCCTCGCGGTGGGCGCGATCAAGCTCCAGCCGTGGGTGCACAAGGGCAAGGTGAAGCCGCGTCAGGTCACCACCCTGGCCCTCAGCTTCGACCACCGCCTGGTCGACGGCGAACTCGGCTCCAAGGTCCTCGCGGACATCGCCGCGATCCTCGAACAGCCGAAGCGGTTGATTACCTGGGGCTGAGACCGGATAGGTTGAGAGAGTGGACGGCCGCAAGTTTGGATTGCGGCCGCCCACTGCATTTCAGAGCTGGTTCAGCACGTAGACCGGCGCCCCCTCCTCCGTCCCACCCCGCGAGTGAATGCAGGCGTGCTTGCGCAGCAGCCGGAGACACTCGTTGACGCGGTGCACCGTCAGGCCGGTGCGCGCGGCGATCGATTCGAGCGGCTCGCGCAGCTCACCCTTCTCGACGAGGACCGGGGCGATCACGACGGCCACCGTCCACACGTCCTCGGTCACGGACAACCGCCTTCGCCAGTCGGCGAGTACGGACTCGGTGGTCGGTAGCGCCACGGGCGGCCCGTAGGGCTTGCGGCGTTCGAGGACGAGTTCGTCGAGCCGGTCGGCGATCCGCTCCATGGCCCGGACCATGGCCTGCTGCACGGCGAGCGTGCTCCTCTGCAACTCGATCAGTTCGCGCTGACCATTCGCCAGTTGCTCGTCCAGCTGAAGGTTGTGCGCCTCGAGCCGGACGATGGCCTCGGCCACCTGCTCCGGCATGGCGTACGCGATCGGCGCCCCCGGTTCGGTGGGCTGCACCTCGGCCTCTTCGAGAGTGTAGGAACCCTCCCGTTGGACGGTCTCGATCACTTCGGCGACCCACTGTTTGAAGGGGGCGCAAGCGGGCTTCGTGCAGGCGTTGACGAGCAGGATGAGGCCTTGGAGATCGATGAGATTCATGTCTCGCCGCCACTCCCGACCTGCGGGAACGCTGAGACCGTAAGCTCCAGTTACGGTCTCGAGACACTCTCGATGTGCTGCGGGAACGTGATCGGCGAGAGCCTGCCGAGAGTTGGTGTGCCCGAGCTCCTTGCACACGTCCACAGCCGGGAACCAGTGCGTTCCGTCCGGCATGGTCAGTCGTCGCACCCGGGATCCTGTCGCCGCGTACACGAAGTCGCTGACGTCGATGGCCTCGTGGCGGCCGGCGGGTTTCGCTTGCTTGTTGGGTTCGTTCATGGGAACCACCTCCGCTGCGGAACCTAGGGCGGACAAAATCGAATATGCCAGTCACATACCTGCATGTTCACGATTGCGAGGGAAGAACGGGAGTTCTGCTGCGTGGTGCCTTTCGGGTATGGCAAAAGGCCCGCCGCATGGGGTGCGGCGGGCCTTGGTGCGGAGCGGGTCAGATCGTCGCGAAGCCGTAGTTCAGGAGCTTCGTGGCGTCCGTGGCGCGCTGGGTGATCGAGGAGGAGGCGAGGACGGTGCCGATGACCGTCTTGCCGTTGCGGGTCGCGGCGAAGACCAGGCAGTACTTGGCCTCCGGGCCGGAACCGGTCTTGATGCCGATCGCACCGCTGTAGCTGCTGAGCAGCGTGTTGGTGTTGGTCCAGGCCGCCATGGTGCGGGTGGAGCCGGTCTTGGTGATCGTCTTCGCCGTGTAGCTCTTCGTCTTGACGACCGTGCGGAAGGTGGCGTTCTTCATCGCGCTGCTGGCGATCTTCGTCAGGTCCCGCGGCGTCGAGTAGTTGTTGCCGTTGCCGATGCCGTCGAAGGAGTCGAAGTGGGTGTGCGTCGCGCCCACGCTCTTCGCGGCGGTGTTCATCTTGCCGATGAAGTTGGCGACACGCTTGGCGCGGGTGGTGCCGGAGCCGTACTTGTCGGCGAGCGCGTAGGCGGCGTCGCAGCCGGAGGGCAGCATCAGCCCGTAGAGCAGCTGGCGGACGGTCACCTTGTCGCCGACGATGAGGTGCGCCTGGGAGGCGTTGTTGGCGACGACGTAGTCGCTGTACACCTTCTGGATGGTGACCTTGGCGTCCAGGTTCAGGTTGGACTGCGCGAGCACGACCTTGGCGGTCATGATCTTCGTGGTGGAGCCGGTGGACAGTTGGGTGTCCGCCTGCTTCGTGTACAGCGTCTTGGCGTTCGCGTTGTTCATGACGTAGCCACCCTTGGCCACGATCGAGGGTGCGGTGACGGCCTGCGCGGGTGCCGCGGTGAGGGCCCCGGTCGCGAGCATCGCGCCGGACGTGACGGCGACGGCGACGGCCCTGCGGAGACGGGTGCCCTTAATACCGGTAATCAACTGAAATACCCCGAGTCGAGTCGTAATGCCCCTGTGATGCGGCCGAGTTGGGGGTGCCAAAGCGTGTGGGGCCGCATGTGTGTGACACGTAAGTAGCACAGATGGTTGTGCGGTTGCTGGGTGCGATGTACGTCACGTCCGCATGGTGGACGACGCACTCCCTTGCGTACGCGTTGTATCTAAGCTGTGGGCATGAGCCTGGCCGTCAAGCAGCCCCCCGCCGCCGACCGTGTCTACTCCCATGTCAAACAAGGCGTCCTGGACCGTCACTACGAAGGCGGCACTCTCCTCACCGAGGGCGAGCTGGCCGAGGCCGTAGGGGTCTCCCGCACGCCGGTCCGCGAGGCGTTGCTGCGCCTCGAGGTCGAGGGTTTGATCAGGCTTTACCCGAAGAAGGGCGCCATGGTGCTGCCGGTCTCCGCACAGGAGATCGCGGACGTGGTGGAGACCCGGATGCTGGTCGAGGAACACGCGGTGCGCAAGGCCGTACCCCCGTCGGCCGCGTTGGTGGCCCGCCTCCAGGAACTGCTCGACCGGCAGAAGGCCGAGGCCTCCGCCGGTGACCTGGCCGCCGCCGCCGTCACCGACCGCTGCTTCCACGCCGAGATCGTCCGCGACGGCGGCAACGGGATCCTCTCCCGCCTCTACGACCAACTGCGCGACCGTCAGCTGCGGATGGGCGTCGCGATCATGCACGCCCACCCCGACCGGATCGCCAAGTCGCTCACCGAGCACGAGGAGATCCTGGACGCGCTGCGCGCGGGGGACGCCGATCGTGCGGTCGACCTAGTGCACCGGCACGTCGACTGGTTCGCGCACCTGGCGCGGGGTGAGGTCCGATGAGCCGCAGCGGCACGCCGTTGCCCGGTGATCCCCCGGGCGGCCGCCGGGCCGTCGCCGTGTGGGGCATAGGCGTCTCGGTCTACTTCGTCGCCGTCATCTTCCGTACCTCCCTCGGGGTCGCCGGCCTCGACGCGGCCGACCGTTTCCACGTCGGCGCCTCGGCCCTGTCCACCTTCTCCATCCTCCAGCTGCTGGTCTACGCCGGCATGCAGATACCCGTCGGCCTGCTGGTCGACCGCCTCGGCACGAAGAAGGTGCTGACCATCGGAGCGGTGCTGTTCACCGCCGGACAGCTCGGCTTCGCCTTCTCCCCCTCGTACGGCACGGCGCTCGCCTCGCGCGCGCTGCTCGGCTGCGGCGACGCGATGACGTTCATCAGCGTGCTGCGGCTCGGCACCCGCTGGTTCCCGGTCCGGCGCGGCCCGATGATCGCCCAGCTGGCCGGCCTGGTCGGCATGGCGGGCAACCTCGTCTCCACCCTGGTGCTGGCCCGGCTGCTGCACGGCCTGGGCTGGACCCCGGCGTTCGCGGGCAGCGCGCTGGCCGGCGCGGTCGTCCTCGTCCTCGTGTTCCTGTTCCTGAAGGACCACCCCGAGGGGTACGAGCCGGAGCCCTTCCCGCACCAGGGAGCGGCCTACGTACGCAGGCAGATCGCCGCGTCCTGGCGGGAGCCGGGGACCCGGCTCGGTCTGTGGGTGCACTTCACCACCCAGTTCCCCGCGATGGTCTTCCTGCTGCTGTGGGGGCTGCCGTTCCTGGTGCAGGCGCAGGGGCTGTCCCGTGCCACGGCCGGGGAGCTGCTGACTCTGGTCGTCCTCTCCAACATGATGGTGGGACTGGTCTACGGCCAGATCGTCGCCCGGCACCACACGGCGCGGCTGCCGCTGGCGCTGGGCACGGTCGGGGCGACCGCGCTCGTGTGGGCGGCGACCCTGGCGTATCCCGGCGACCACGCGCCGATGTGGCTGCTGGTGGTGCTGTGCACGGTGCTGGGGGCGTGCGGACCCGCGTCGATGATCGGCTTCGACTTCGCGCGGCCCGCCAACCCGCCCGAGCGGCAGGGGACCGCGTCCGGGATCACCAACATGGGTGGTTTCGTGGCCTCGATGACGACGTTGTTCGCGGTCGGGGTGCTGCTGGACGCGACCGGCGACAACTACACCGTGGCGTTCTCGTGCGTGTTCGTGCTGCAGGCGCTGGGCGTGAGCCAGATCCTGCGGTTGCGGGGGCGAGCCGTCCGGCGGGAGCGTGAGCGGTTGGTGGCGAGCCGGGTGGAGACGGTGCACGTGCCCGCGTAATGCTGGAGACGGTGCACGTCAGGCCGTCGTCGGGACCAGGGTCAGGTAGGCCAGGCCCAGGACGCCTCGATAGGTCAGCCAGGCCCTGCGGTGGGCGTCCAGGCGTTCCCGGGTCTCCGCCGCCGAGGGGTGACCGGGGTGGGCCGCCAGCCACACCTCCTGGTCCGCCTGGTACGCCGACTCGAACTCCTCCCACTCGTCCGGGCCTGCCGTCTCGATCCACTCGGGACGGAACCCGGCGGCGACCGCCAGGTCGACCAGCTCCGACAGCTCGTGGTGATCGGTCACCGAGGCAGCCGGCCACATCCGGGACAGTTCGGCGTCCGTCGGCACGCGCTGCCAGAAGCCCTCGCCCAGCAGGACCCGGCCCCCGTCGGCCACCAGGCGGCGCAGCTCACGCAGGGCGGTCACGAGATCGTCGCCGAGCGCCTGGCTCGCGCCGAGGCACAGCACCACGTCGGCCGGGCCGCGGGCGGTCCCGACGGCGGACTCCTGGGCGAACTCCACCCGGCCCGCCAGCCCCCGCGCCTCGGCGGCCCGGCGGCCCCGCTCCAGGTCCGCCGCGTTCAGGTCCACCCCGACGCCCCGCGCCCCCGGTACGGCCTCCAGCAGCCGGAGCAGCAACTCGCCCCAGCCGCAGCCGACGTCCAGCACGCCGCCGGGGTGCGTGGCGGCGAGGCGCCGAACCATCGCGGTCGCGCGGGTCTCCGAGAGGGGGCCGTGGAAGGTGAGGCGGGTGAGGCGGGGCGGGAGGTCGTCGTGCGGTGCGGTGGCAGCGGTCATGCCGGGCACGGTAGGCGTCCGCGGCCGACGGGAGACAGCGAATTACCGGCGTCCGTCTGCCGACTCGCCGACGTCCGTCTGCCGACTCCCTGGCGTCCGTCTGCCGACTCGCCGACGTCCGTCTGCCGACTCCCTGGCGTCCGTCTGCCGACTCGCCGACGTCCGTCTGCCGACTCCCTGGCGTCC
>NZ_JBEYJU010000011.1:145053-147073 GCF_040703965.1 Streptomyces sp. NPDC006655
GTCTGCCGACTCCCCGGCGTCCGCCTGCCGACCGTCCTACTGGGTGACCGCGAAGTGGCGCAGGATCGCCGCCGTCAGTTCCGGGTCGCCCTCAGCCTTCACCCGGTCCGCGACCGCTTCCGCGGAGGTGCGGCCGCAGGCCAGCCGGACGTACGTCTCCCAGTCGAGGGTGAAGACGGCGGCGGGGCCGAGAGCCGGGGTGGCCTCCAGGGTGCCGCGGCCCTGGATGTCGATACGGATCGTGCGCAGGAACTCGACCGGGCCGTGCACGTCGAAGATGACGGCCGAACTGCGCGGGGCGTCCGCGTCGTTGGCGACCACCCGGGGCAGCTCGGCGAGCAGCACGTCCCGGGCGACCTGCGCGCCCGGCGAGTCCAGGTTGCCGGGCCGGCCGAGCGCCGCCCGCAGGTCCTGCTCGTGCACCCACACGTCGAACGCGCGGTTGCGCATGGCCTCTTCGAGAGTGATCTCCTTGCCCATCGGCCCGCGCACGATGTGCCCCGGCTCCCGCGACTCGTTGCGCAGCTGACGGTTGCGGCGGATGATCGTGTACTCCAGCTCGGAGGTCATCTCGGGCGCCGTGTGGTGACGGCGGGCGTCGACCTGCATCTCCATGTAGCGCTGGTGCTCGTTGGTGATGTGGAAGAGGTCGCGCGGCAGGGTGTGGATGGGGCGCGGGTCACCGAGCATCTCGCAGTCCAGGCCGATGACATGGGAGACGACGTCCCGCACCGACCAGCCCGGGCATGGTGTCCGCCGGTTCCACTCCCCCTCGACAAGAGGCGTCACCAGCTCGGATATCGCTTCGATGGAGTGGATCCAGGCGTCGGCGTAGGGCTGGAGGGTGGGATGCAGACTCACGGAAACGGGACCCCTCGGCGGTCGGTACTCGGGCAGGTTGTGGCGGCGCTGCCAGCGGGAGGTGGGCTGCTGTCGGCGGGTGTCTTGGGACGCTAAGTTACGCTGCTGTGAGGCACCCCGGCAGTGCTTTCGTGTGACGATCGTAGGCCCGTATGGACGGCTCGAATGCCAGGACGGTGGTAGTGTGCGCGCCTCGCTCATCCAGATCGATGTAAACGAGGGTGAATCGGTCGAATCTCGTCGGCGACGCGTGACCGCACTGGTGCGCGAGCAGGCGGAAGCCGATCTCGTGGTGCTGCCCGAACTGTGGACGACGGGTGCGTTCGCCTACGAGCGGTTCGCCACCGAGGCCGAGCCGCTCGAAGGCCCGACCTACGAGGCGATGGCCAAGGCGGCCAGTGACGCGGGCGTCTGGCTGCACGCCGGCTCGATCCCGGAACGGGACCCGGACGGCCCCCTCTACAACACGGCTCTCGTCTTCTCCCCCTCCGGTGACCTGGCCGCGGCCTATCGCAAGATCCACCGCTTCGGCTTCGACAAGGGCGAGGCGGTGCTGATGGGCGCCGGGCGGGAACTGGTGACGGTCCGGCTCCCCGCGACCACCTTGGGTGTGGCCACCTGCTACGACCTTCGGTTCCCCGAGCTCTTCCGCGGACTGGTCGACGCCGGCGCCGAGACGATGGTCGTCTCGGCGGGCTGGCCCGAACGGCGACGCGCGCACTGGACGCTGCTGGCCCAGGCGCGGGCGGTCGAGAACCAGGCGTTCGTGCTCGCGTGTGGAACGGCCGGGACCCATGCCGGAGTTCCGCAGGCGGGTCACTCGATCGTGGTGGATCCCTGGGGCGAGGTGGTGGCCGAGGCGGGCGCGGGCGAGGAGGTCCTCACCGTCGACCTCGACCCCGCCAAGGTCGCCGCGACCCGCGAACAGTTCCCGGCCCTCAAGGACCGCCTGCTGGGCCTGGAGCCCCCGCACCACCGTTAGGGCCCTTCTGATGGATCTCCGCGGCGTCGCGACGCCCGGCCCGCCACCCCGCACGCCGATCGCACGCACCGAACGCCGCTCCTTCTCCCACGGACTGCGGGGTCCAGCGCAACTTCAACATCAACACCGAGCTGCGCGTGAACGCCGGCAGCGCGAACCCCGGCAAGGTCAGCTTCA